>JAJEAZ010000584.1 GCA_022824105.1 Alphaproteobacteria bacterium | reverse complement strand
CGCAGGACACGCGCCGGATTTACGGGCTGCGGAGCGCAGACGCCCTTGCGGCGCTGGAAAGCGGCGTGTCCGACGAGGCCGAGGCGCTGCTGATGAGCGGCACCGGCATGCCGACCCTGGCGGCGCTGGCGCCTGCGGCGGACCGGATCGGCAGGCCCGTGCTGTCGTCCAACTACTGCCTCGCCTGGGCGCTGCGCCGGGCCCTGGGCGAGGATGCGGACCTCTGGTCGGCGGACGGCCCCGGACTTTTGCAGGCCGGTTCCTGACGCGCCGTTCGATCCGGTTGCCTCCCTGGACAGCCGGCCGCCGGGGCCGGGCCGCCGGGACACGCCGCAAGTGTCATGGAATGTCATGTTGTGTCATGTTCCTCATGCTCGGGGCGCATATTCGATTGCCTGTTCCGGCATGGCGCCCTCCTTTCGGGCGGAGGTTCCGGATATTCCACCCGGTTCCGGCGCCGGTCCGTCTTCGGCATAGGTTCCTCCTCTCGCTCCGGTTTCGTTTTCGCCGCCCGGTCGGCGGCGGGTCCCTTTTCCGCGCGCAATCGCGCGGGGGCGCGGGCGGGTGTCGGCGCCGGCGCGGCTCGTGCGCCTGATTGCGCGCGCGAGACGGCGGACGCACCTCGCCCGTCGGTTCCCGCCGGGGCTTTTTTTCGGCCCCAGCCGGTCGCTTTCTGCAGAAACGCCGAAAGGCGGCCCCGGAAGCCGCCTCTCTTTACTTTCATTCTACACCATATGGGGAAATGTCAAGCCCTGAGAGAAGAATTATTTCAGATAATCACGATCAAATAGAGGATATTATCAATTCCCGCGCCCCGGCCGCCGGGCGGGTCGGCCTCTATATCACCCCGCGTTCCCTGAGGCCGGCCAAGGCGTCCGCATCGAGATTGAGGAGCCGCCCGAAGACCTCGCGGTTATGGTGGCCGAGTTTTGCGCCGCCTTCGAGCTTCGGCAGGTCGCCGCCGGAGAATTTGACCGGGAACCCGGAGACGATGCCGCGCTCGACCGGATCGTCCGAACCCTGGCGGTACATGGGCTTGAGCGTGCCCCGCGCGCGAAAATGCTCGTCCTCGACGGCTTCCCGGATCGTGCGCACCCGCGCGACCGGAATGCCCGCCCCCTGGAGCAGGGCGATGCCTTCCTCGCAAGTGTACCTGCCGAGACGGGCCTGGATCTCCTTGCGCAAACTGCCGATGTTCGCTTCCCGATTTTCCGGGGTCGCGAAGCGCGCATCCTCCAGGAGTCCGGAGGCGCCGAGCGCGCCCAGCAGGGCCTTGAAGCGCAGCGACAGGCCGACCGTGATAATCACGTCGCCGTCCCTGAGGCGGTAGAGGCCGGTCACGTCGTTGCGGCTGTCATTGCCGGCGCGGACGGGTTGCCCCTCATGCAGGACATATTCCATCGGCTCCATGAACATCAGGGTGGCGAGCGTGTCGATCATGGAGGCGTCGAGATACTGCCCCTCGCCGGTCTTCTCCCTGTGGCGGAGCGCGCCCAGGATCGAATAGGCGGCGTAGAGCGGCGTCACGAGGTCGCCGACGAAGACGCCGATCCGCGTCGGCGGGCCATCGGCCGCGCCGTTCATGTCCATGATGCCGGACATGGCCTGGATCTGGTGGTCGTGCGCGGGCAGGTCCTTGTAGGGGCCGGTCTGGCCGTAGCCGGCGATGGAGCAATAGACGATGCCCGGATTGACGGCCGCGATGTCGTCATAGCCGAGGCCCATCCGCTTCATGGAGCCGGGCGAGAGGTTCTCGATCACCACGTCGGACTGTTTCGCCAGCTCCAGGAACATGCCCCGCCCTTCCGGGTCCTTCAGGTTGAGCGTGACGCTCTTCACGCCTTCCGAGCGTTTCAGGAACCGGACCGACAGGTCGTCCTCCGTCTGCCGCTCCGCATTGATCCCCTGCGGTCCGTGAAAGGGGCCGGCGCTGCGGATCGGGTCGCCCGCCCCCGGCGCTTCGACCTTGATGACCTCCGCGCCGAAGCGGGCGAGCGTCATGCTGAGGAAGGGGCCGGCGAGGAACACCGTAACCGAGAGCACGCGGACGTCTTCAAGGGGTTTCATACCAACGGCCTCGACTTGGGATTCATGTCTTCTTCTCGTCATGCCCGGACTTGTTCCGGGCATCCACTTCCACCGCTTCCGCTGCACGGCCGCATGGATGCCCGGAACAAGTCCGGGCATGACGGAGGGGGCGCATTCAGGCACGGTGGAAAGCGAGGGGACAGAAGCCGTTGCGCGCGTCCAAAACCCCCGCTCGGCTTCGCCCCATGGCTAAACCGGACAACAGTGGAACAAGTCCGGGCATGACGGAAGGGGGGAGATCTGGCGGCGGGCGTCGAATCTGTCATGGGTTCCGGTCAACGACCGCGGGTTTCATTACTGCGATATCCCACCGTACCGGGCCGTGAGGCCGGGGTGACGAATTTGGACTTGGCTCCAAACCACAGTCTAACTCAGATGGAATCCGCCCTATGCCGGCTGCGCGATCCGCGCCGGGTCGCCGGTGTCCAGCGTCGTGACGCGGCGCATCTCCCGGCGGTGAACCGTGTCTTCGTAGGGGCAGGCGCGGTGCATGGTGGCGCGGTTGTCCCAGATGACGAAATCGCCGTCGCGCCAGGAGTGGCGATAGACGAGCTCGGGCCGGGTCGCATGCTCGGTGAGCTCGCGAAGGACCAGCCGGCCTTCCGGCACCGGCCGGTCGAGGATCCGCGAGGCGTGCGAGGCGAGATAGAGCGCGCGCCGCCCGGTCCGCGGGTTGGTCAGCACCAGCGGGTGGACCGCGCCCTTCAGCCGGTCGCGCTCCTCCTCGGAGAACTCGAAGCCGAGCGTCATGCGCGAATGCGCGATGGAATGATGCACGCGCAGGCCCTCCAGCCCCGCCTTCCTCTCCTCCGGCAGCGTGTCGTATGCGGTGCGCATGTCCGCGAACTCGGTGTCGGCCGGCACCGGCGGCACCACGAGGGCGGCGAGCATGGAGTAGCGCCCGCGCGGGTCCTGGAACGAGGCGTCGGTGTGCCAGAGCCGGTTGCCGAGGCTGTAGAGGCGCCTGCGGCTGTCCGCTTCCACGACCCGGCCGTCCGCTTCGACATTCGAGACATCGGAGAGCGCCTCGTCGCCGAAGCGGTTCTTCTGGAGCACGCTGAAGCCGGTCTTGCGGTGGAGCTCGCCGTCGAGCCGCGCGGCGAAATCGAGCTGCTCCCCGCCCGAGAACGCCTGGTCCCGGAAGACGAGCACGGCATGTTCGTCCATGGCCGCCCGGATGCGTTCGAGCCTCTCCTCGTCATGCACGGCGCGGAGATCGACCGGGC
>JAJEAZ010000057.1 GCA_022824105.1 Alphaproteobacteria bacterium | reverse complement strand
CCGCGCGAGGCCCGCCATCGCCAGGAAGGTCGCGTCGAACTCCCCGGCGCGCACCCGCTCCAGCCGCGTCCCGACATTGCCGCGGATGAGCGCGGGCTCGAGGTCCGGGCGCCGGGCCAGCATCTGCGCCTGCCGCCGGAGCGAGGCCGTGCCGACGCGCGCGCCCGGCGGCAGCCCGGCCAGCGTTTGCGCGCTGCCCGCCAGCCCGTCGCGGGGGTCCGCGCGCTCCAGCATCGCGGCCAGCACGAAGCCTTCCGGCAGGGCTGTCTCCAGGTCCTTCACGGAGTGGACGGCAGCGTCGATCCGCCCCTCGGCAAGCGCCGTTTCGATCTCTTTCGCAAACAGGCCCTTGCCGCCGATATCGGCCAGCCGGCGGTCGCGAATCCGGTCGCCGGTCGTGCGGATCGTGACGATCTCGATATCGAGGTCCGGCTCGCGAGACTGCAATGTGGCGGCCGCCTCTTCCGCCTGCCGGAGAGCGAGCGGGCTGCCGCGCGTGCCGAGACGGATTTTCGCCATGGGCAGCGAGTTACCCGTTCGGGCCGGCGGGCGCAATCCGTCATTGCGCGAGCGGACGGCGCCTGTATCGTCCTGCCGCCATGCGGGTTCTCGGCATCGAAACGAGTTGCGACGAGACGGCGGCGGCCGTGGTGGACGCCGACCGGCGCATTCTGGCGGAGCGGTTGCTGTCGCAGACCCGCGAACATGCGCCCTATGGCGGCGTCGTGCCCGAGATCGCGGCCCGCGCCCATCTCGACCATCTCGACCGGCTGGTGGCGGAGACGATGGCGGAGGCGGGCCTCGGCTTCGGCGACCTCGACGGCATCGCCGCCGCCGCCGGGCCGGGCCTGATCGGCGGCCTGCTGGTGGGCGCGACCGCGGCGAAGGCGATGGCGCTCGCGAGCGGGCGGCCTTTCCTCGCGATCAACCATCTGGAAGCGCATGCCCTCACCGCGCGGCTCACCGACGGGCTCGACTTCCCCTATCTGCTGCTGCTGGTCTCCGGCGGACACACGCAATTGCTGGCGGTGGAAGGCGTCGGCCGCTACCGCCTCTACGGCGAGACCGAGGACGACGCGCTGGGCGAAGCCTTCGACAAGGCCGCCCGCCTGCTCGGGCTGGGCTTTCCCGGCGGGCCGGCGGTCGAGAAGGCGGCGGAGGCAGGCGATCCGGCGCGGTTCCGCCTGCCGCGCCCGCTCGCCGGACGGCCCGGCGCCGGCTTCTCCTTCTCCGGCCTCAAGACCGCGCTCCGCCGCGCCGCCGAGGCGCTGCCCGCGCCCGGCGAGCGGGACATCGCCGACCTCGCCGCCTCGTTCCAGGCCGCCGCCGCCGACACGCTGGCCGACCGCACCGGCAATGCCGCCGCCATGTTCCGGTCCGAATACCCGGCGGGCCGCGCGCTCGTCGCCGCGGGCGGGGTGGCGGCCAACCGCTGCCTCCGTGCCCGTCTGGAGCGGGTAGCGGCCGAGCACGGCCTTGAGTTCGCCGCCCCGCCGCCGCACCTCTGCACGGACAATGCCGCGATGGTCGCCTGGGCGGGGCTGGAGCGGCTGAGGCTGGGCGGGCACGACGGCCTCGACTTCCGGCCCCGGCCGCGATGGCCGCTCGCATCCGCGAACGGCGCGCCATGATGGTCGGCGTGCTGGGCGCGGGCGCATGGGGCCGCGCGCTCGCGAAAACGGCGGAGCGCGCCGGGCACGGCGTCACGCTCTGGAACCGGGCCGACGGCGGCCGGCGCTTCGAGGCCGCCGCCTCGGCCGAGGTCGTGGTGCTGGCGGTGCCGGCCCAGGCCATGGCCGAGCTGGCGAACCGGCTCGACCCCGGAATAGCGCGCGGCGCGCTGGTGATCGCTGCCAAGGGTCTGGAGCGCGGCACGGGCCGGCTGATGAGCGAGGTGCTCGGCTCCGGCTTCGCCGCGGGCGCGCTCTCCGGCCCCAATTTCGCCGCCGAGGTCGCAGCCGGCCTGCCGACGGCGGCCGTGCTGGCCGGCGGGCCGCAAGCGGCTTTCGCCACGAGCGGCTTCCGCGTCTATGAGAGCCGCGATGTCGTCGGCGTGCAGCTTTGCGGGGCGCTGAAGAACGTCATCGCCATCGCCGCCGGGATTACAGAGGGACGCCGGCTCGGCGAGAACGCCCGCGCCGCGCTGGTCACGCGGGGCCTCGCGGAAATCCGCCGCCTCGTGATCGCCGAGGGCGGCGAGGCCGAAACGGTCGCGGGGCTGGCGGGTCTCGGCGACCTGATGCTGACCGCGACCAGCCCCACTTCCCGGAACTATGCCTACGGCGCGGCGCTGGGCAGGGGCGAGCCGCCGCCGGCCGCGCTTGCCGAAGGCGCGACCACGGCCGAGCCCGCCCTGCTCCGCGCAGCGCGCGCCGGCGTGGAGTTGCCGATAGCAGCGGCCGTCGCCGATATTGTCGCGGGGCGCGTCGATATCGAGTCCGCCATGAAGCGGCTGCTCGCCCGCCCCGCCGGCCGCGAATAACCGGACAAGGAAGAGGAAACCGCCCGATGAATTACTGGCTGTTCAAGAGCGAGCCCGGCGCCTGGTCGTGGCAGGACCAGGTGGAGGCCGGCACGGCGGAGTGGGACGGCGTGCGCAACTACCAGGCCGCCAACAATATGAAAGCGATGAAGGTTGGCGACCGGGGCTTCTTCTACCACTCGGTCGGCGAGCGGGCGATCGTCGGCACGGTCGAGGTGGTGAAGGAATACTACCCCGACCCGACGGACGCCTCGGGCCGCTTCGGCATGGTGGATGTGCGCGCCGTCGAGAGCGCGGCCCGCCCGGTGACGCTCGCGGAAATCAAGGCCGACCCCGATTTCGCTGAACTTCCGCTCGTGCGCCAGTCGCGGCTGTCCGTCTCGCCGGTGCCGGCCCCGCTCTGGGCCAAGCTCTGCGCGATGGCCGGCGTCTCCGGCTGACCCGCCGCGCATGGGCTGGCTCGACCGCATTGCCGAGTGCAACCGGCACGACCTGTCCGGCTTCCTGCCCTTCGAGGTCGAGGGCAGGCGGGTCGGCTGGGTCCGCCGCAGTCTGTGCGGGCTGCTGGCAGAACGACCGGAGGTCTTCGCCGTCACCGCCGAAGCGGCCGGCTTCGCGCCCGGACTAGACACGCCCGAGCGGCGGAGCGCGGCGCTCGCCGATGTCGTCCGCGAATGGCACGGAAGCGGCCTGCTGCGCCGGGTCAGCGGGGAGCTCCTTGCCGTCGGCGCAAGCCTCGCGGAGCCGCCGCTCTTCCTGATCGACCGCTCCGCCGTGCAGGCCTTCGGCTTCAGCGCGGTGGGCGTGCATGTCAACGGCTATGTGCGCCGCGACGACGGGCTGCATGTCTGGATCGCCGAGCGCGCCGCCGGGCGCCACAGCTATCCGGGCATGCTCGACAACATGGTCGCCGGCGGGCAGCCGGCCGGCCTCTCGCTGATGGAGAATGTCGTCAAGGAAGCGGGCGAGGAGGCCGGCATCCCCCCTGCGCTCGCCGGGACCGCGCGTTCCGCCGGCGCCGTCACCTACTGCCTGGAGACCGAAGCGGGCCTGCGCCCGGACATCCTCTATGTGTACGACCTCCAACTCCCCGCGGGCTTCCAGCCGCATAACAGCGACGGCGAGGTCGCGCATTTCGAACTCTGGCCCGTATCGCGTCTGGCCGAAACCGTCCGCGACACCGCGCGGTTCAAGTTCAACTGCAATCTCGTCATCATCGACTTCCTCATCCGC
>JAJEAZ010000003.1 GCA_022824105.1 Alphaproteobacteria bacterium | reverse complement strand
TTCCGTCAGGCCCTTCGACATCGAGCGCCATTTCGCCGCCATAGCGGAAGCCTGCGACCTGCCCGTCATCCTGTTCCATACGCCCGGCCGGAGCGGCGTCCGCATGGGCGCGGACGAGCTGCTCGCGCTCATCCACGGGATTCCCTCCATCCGGGGGATCAAGGACGCATCGGCCGACATGGTGCTTGCCGGCGAGGTGATAAGCGGCGCGCCGGAGGGGTTTTCGTTCATGCAGGGCCTCGACGAACTGCTGCTGCCGTCGCTGGCGATGGGCGCGGCAGGCGGCATCGTCTCGCTCGGCGAGCTGTTCCCCCGGAGCCTCCGGGCCCTGTTCGAACATGCCGGCGCGGGCGAATTCGAGCCGGCGCGGCGGATACAGTCGGGCCTGCTGCCGCTCTGCCGGTGGATCTATTCCGAGCCGAATCCGGGACCGCTGAAATTCGCCCTGGAACTCGCCGCCCGCCCGGCGGGGCCCTGCCGGCCGCCCATTTACGGCCCCCGCGACGCCACCGGAGACGCGCTTCGGGAGCTGCTTCCGCCCCTGCTTCGGGCGGAGGCCGGATGAAGCGCCCGGTCATCTTCATCCCCGAACCCTTCCCGGCGGGGGCGCTCGACGCGGTCCCGCCGGCGTTCGAGGTCGTTCAGGGAGATGCCGCCCGCGCCTGTTCCGAGGACGAGCTGATCGAGGCGCTCAAGGGCGTCTCGGCCCTTGCCGTCACCTCGCGGGAGCAGGTCACCGCCCGGGTCATCGACCGTGCGCCGGACCTTCGGGTCATCGGCAAGTCGGGCGCGCGGCCCGCCAATGTGGACATGGATGCGGCCCGGCGGCGCGGCATCGAAGTGGTGTGGAGCCCGACCGCGAATGTGCAGAGCGTCGCGGAAATGACGCTCGCGCTGATCCTGCAACTCGTGAAGCGCCTGCCCGAGCTGACGGGGCTGCTGCGGGCGGGCGGCTGGCGGAACTATGACAAGCTGGGCCGGGAGCTCTCCGGCATGACGGTCGGGCTGGTCGGGCTCGGCAATGTCGGGCTTGCCGTCGCCCGCCTTCTCGGCGCGACCGGCGCGCGCGTGATCGGCTTCGATCCGCATGTCTCCGCCGGCCAAGCCGCCCGGCGCGGCGTCGAACATTGCGGGCTCGGACAGGTGTTCGCCCGGTCCGACCTCGTCTCGCTGCATTGCGAGCTGAACGGCGGCACGAAGGGCATCGTCGGTCCGGAGGCGTTCGCGGCGATGAAGCGGGGCGTATATCTGGTCAACACGGCGCGGGGCCCGCTGGTGGACACCGGCGCCTTGCTCGACGCGCTCGCCAGCGGGAAGGTCGCCGCCGCCGCGCTCGACGTCTTCCCGGAAGAGCCTGTGCCGCCGGGCCACCCGCTCGCGACGCATCCGCGCATCGTCGCCACCCCGCATATGGCCGCCTTCACCGGGGAAGCCATCCATCGCGAGACGCGCGAGGTGCTGGAGGACATCGTGAATGTCCTTTCCGGCCGGCCTCCGCGCCATATGGGCTGAAGAAGGCGGGCGCCGCCGGGCCGGTTGACCCTCGCGGAACCGGCCGCCAGATTCGCGCCTCCTCGAATGTTGCCGGAATGGAGGCTGAAGCGCACCCGATGAGCTACGAACATATCCTGGTTGAAACCCGGGGGGCGGTCGGCATCGTCACCCTGAACCGCCCGGAAGCGCTGAATGCGCTCTGCGCGAAGCTGATTGAGGAGCTGGCCGCGGCGCTCGACGCCTTCGAGGCCGACGACGCCATCGGCTGCGTCGTGGTGACGGGCTCCGAGCGCGCCTTCGCGGCCGGGGCCGATATCAAGGAAATGCAGCCCAAGACCTATATGGACGCCTATCTGGAGGACTTCATCACCGTCGGCTGGGAGCGGGTGACGAGCTGCCGCAAGCCGGTGATCGCCGCGGTGGCGGGCTATGCGCTCGGCGGCGGCTGCGAGATGGCGATGATGTGCGATTTCATCATTGCCGCCGACACGGCGCGGTTCGGCCAGCCGGAGATCAACCTCGGCGCGCTGCCGGGCGGCGGCGGCACGCAGCGCCTGGCGCGCTTCATCGGCAAGTCGAAGACCATGGACATGTGCCTGACGGGCCGGATGATGGATGCGGAGGAGGCGGAGCGCTCGGGCCTGGTGAGCCGGGTGGTGCCTGCCGACAAGCTGCTCGATGCCGCGGTCGAGGTGGCGGCTTCGATCGCGGCCAAGTCGCGCCCAGCCGCCATGATTACCAAGGAATGCGTCAACCGCGCCTACGAGATGCCGCTTTCCGAGGGGGTAAAGTTCGAGCGGCGCATGTTCCACTCGACCTTCGCGACGCACGACCAGAAAGAGGGCATGGCCGCCTTCATCGAAAAACGCGAGCCCGCCTTCAAGGGGCGGTGACAGCCATCCCGGATCAGGCCGCGGGCAGGGCGCGGGCGAGGATGGCTTCGGTGTCGGTAGCGGGCGGCAGGGTTCCGTAGGCGCCGGTCCAGCGGTCTCCCAGCCGGCTGGCGCAGAAGGCGTCGGCGACCGCCTGCGGCGCGTGGCGGACGAGCAGGGAGGCCTGCAGCGCCAGCGCCATCCGCTCGGTGAGCGCCCGGGCGCCGGACTCGAATTCCTCCGGCCGCGAAAGGTCGTCCCTGAGCGCGTCGGCCGCCCGGTCGAGCGCCGGGTGCGCGCCGCGTGCGGCGTCGATTTCCGCCAGCAGCGCCGGCACGGCTTCCTCTTCCCGCGCCATCGCGCGCAGCACGTCGAGGCAGAGCACATTGCCCGAGCCTTCCCAGATGCTGTTGAGCGGCGCCTCGCGGTAGAGCCGCGCCATCGGGCCGTCCTCGATATAGCCGGGGCCGCCATGGCACTCCAGCGCCTCGAACGCATGGCCTGGCGCGCGCTTGCAGACCCAGTATTTGGCAATCGCCGTGCCGATGCGCGCAAACGCCCGCGCCTCCGGCCCGTCTTCGGCCTCGTCCACGGCGCGGGCGGTCCTGAGGCCGAGCGCCAGCGCCGCCTCGGCTTCGAGCGCGAGGTCGGCCAGCACGCTGCGCATGAGCGGCTGGTCCGCGAGCCGGCGCTGGAAGGCGCTGCGGTGGCGCGTGTGGTGCATCGCCTGCGCGACGCCCTGGCGCATGATCGCCGCGGAACTGACGGCGCAATAGAGGCGGTTGCCCTGCACCATGTCGATGATCGTGCGGATGCCGCGCCCGTCCTCGCCGACCATGACGGCCCAGGCGCCCTCCAGCTCGATCTCGACCGAGGCGTTGGAGCGGTTGCCGAGCTTGTCCTTCAGATGCTGGAGCGAGACGGCGTTGCGCTCGCCGTCCGGCGTCCAGCGCGGCAGCAGGAAGCAGGAAATGCCGGCATCGGTCCGCGCGAGCGTCAGGAAGGCGTCCGACATCGGCGCCGAGCAGAAATATTTGTGCCCGGTGAGCCGCCAACTGCCGTCCGCACCGCTGTCCGCGGGCCTCGCGACGGTCGAGTTGGAGCGCACGTCGGACCCGCCCTGCTTCTCGGTCATGAACATGCCGATGGTGGCGCCGGGCTTCTGCTCGACCGGAATGTCGCGCCCGTCATAGCGGTTGGCCAGCAGGCGGGGGATCCAGGCTTCGGCGACGGCCGGCGACGCCCTGAGCGCGGGGATCACCGCATAGGTCATCGCCATCGGGCACATCGCGCCGCCTTCCACCTGGCTGAACAGATAGGTCAGCGCCATGTGGCCGACATGCGCGCCCGGCCCGGCATGGTTCCAGGCGAAGCTCGCGACCTCGTTCTCGACCGCCAGCGCCACCAGGTCGTGATAGGCGGGGTGGTATTCGACCCGGTCGATCCGCATGCCGTAACGGTCGAACGGCTTCAGTTCCGGGCCGTGGCGGTTGGCCTGTTCGGCCTTCTCCGCCACTTCGGCGCGGCCGATCAGGCGGCCGAATGCCGCGATGCGATCCTCCGCCCAGGCCGCTCCCTCGCGCCGCACGCCTTCCCGGAGCGCCGCATCCTCGGCCCAGAGGTCCCGGTCGCCGAGGTGCGGCGGCATGTTGAAGACTTCATGCGTGGCCAGCGCCGCGCGCGGCCTGAGCGGCACCGTCACCGCACCGGCCTTGCGATGCTCCGCACCTGGCGGCGCCGGCTCTCCTCGTCGAAGAGCCCGGCAAGCTGCTCCATCATCGCCCCGCCGAGCTGGTCGGCGTCGAAGATCGTCACCGCATGGCGGTAATAGCGCGTCACGTCATGGCCGATGCCGATGGCGATCAGCTCCACCGGCGAGCGCGTCTCGATCCACTCGATGACCTCGCGCAGATGGCGTTCGAGATAGTTGCCCGGATTGACCGAAAGCGTGGAATCGTCCACCGGCGCGCCGTCGGAGATGACCATGAGGATGCGGCGGTCCTCCGGCCGGCCGAGCAGGCGGTGATGGGCCCAGAGCAGCGCCTCGCCGTCGATGTTCTCCTTCAATATGCCCTCGCGGAGCATCAGGCCGAGATTCTTGCGCGCCCGGCGCAGCGGCGAATCGGCTTCCTTGTAGACGATATGGCGCAGGTCGTTCAGCCGGCCCGGATTGGCGGGCTTGCCGGCCGCCAGCCATTTCTCCCGCGACTGCCCGCCCTTCCAGGCGCGGGTGGTGAACCCCAGCACCTCCGTCTTGACGCCGCACCGCTCAAGCGTGCGGGCGAGAATGTCGGCGCTCATCGCCGCGACCGAGATCGGCCGGCCCCGCATGGAGCCGGAATTGTCGATCAGCAGCGAGACAACCGTGTCGCGGAAGTCCGTCTGCTTCTCCATCTTGTAGGAGAGCGAGCGGATCGGGTCGGCGACCACGCGCGCGAGCCGGGCGGCGTCGAGCAGGCCCTCCTCCAGGTCGAACTCCCAGGCGCGCACCTGCTGGGCCATCAGGCGGCGCTGCAGGCGGTTGGCGAGCCGGCTGACGACTCCCTGGAGGCTGGCGAGCTGCTGGTCGAGATGGTGGCGCAGCCGCGCGAGTTCGTCCGCGTCGCACAACTCGTCCGCATGGACGATCTCGTCGAACTCGCCGGTCCAGGGCAGGTAGGCCGGGCCGGCATTGTCGTTGCGGCCGTGCATCGGGTGTTCCTGCGGCGAGGACCGTCCGGGCTCCTCGTCGCCCATGCCGGGCATGATCTCCGCATCGGCGTCGTCCGCGCCGGCTTCGCCCGTGTCGTCGCCTTCGACGTCCGACATGTCGGAGGCATCGGACATCAGCGTCCCGTCGCTCTCGCCCTCCGCGCCCTCGCCCTCGCCGTCTTCGGACGCATCGTCGGCGTCGTCTTCCGAGCCTTCTTCTTCGCCCGAAGCGGCATCGTCCAGCAGCTCCAGGTCTTCCATCAGGCGGCCGGCGAGCGTCGCAAACGCCTCCTGGTCGTGGATCTGTTTCGCCAGCCGGGCGAAGGAATCGGCGGCGCGCTGGTCGAACCAGTCCCGCCAGAGGTCGAGCACGCCGGCCGCCACGGGCGACGTCTCCTGTCCGCTCAGGGCTTCGCGGGCATAGAGCCCGACGGCTTCCGCCAGCGGCACATCGTCGGCGGAGGCGGCGCGCGTGAAGCCCTGCCGGCGGCAGCGCTCATCCACGGCGGCGGAGAGATTGCGCGCCGCGCCGGTCATGTGGCGCGAGCCCCAGGCCTCCACCCGCGCCTGTTCGAGCGCATCGAACACGGCGCGCGCCTGCGGGCCGCCCCGCGACAGCCGGGCATGCATCGCGGCGTCGTGATGGCGTTCGCGCAGCGCCAGCGAATCGGCCTCGCCGCGCACGAAGGCGGCTTCCCCCGGGGGAAGGTCGCGCCCCGGCATCGGCAGCTTGGCGTGGCCGCGCTCCAGCGACGCCCGGTCCGGTCCGAAGGAGACTTCCAGCTCGTCGATGTCGCCCATGGCGCGCATCGTTGCGGCCGTCACCCGCTTGAACGAGTCGAGCGGCGTCTCCTTGTCGCCGGCAAGGCTCATGGCGCGCGGCCGATCCCCGACGCCACCACGGATTCGGGCAGTTCGCTGTCGAAGCAGCGCTGGAAATACTCCGCCACGATTGGCCGCTCCGCCTCGTCGCACTTGTTGAGGAAGGTGACGCGGAAGGCGAAACCGAGATCGTTGAAGATGCGCGTGTTCTCGGCCCAGGTAATGACCGTGCGCGGCGACATGACGGTCGAGATGTCTCCGTTCATGAATCCCTGGCGGGTCAACTCGGCCAGCTGGATCATCTGCTTGCCGCGCTCGAGTCCCTTCTTGTCGGAGAGCTCCGGCACCTTGGCGAGGATGATCTTCAACTCCTCGTCCTCGGGCAGGTAGTTCAACGTCGCCACCACGTTCCAGCGGTCCATCTGGCCCTGGTTTATCTGCTGGGTGCCGTGATAGAGGCCGGTCGTGTCGCCGAGGCCGACCGTGTTCGAAGTCGCGAACAGCCGGAAGGACGGATGCGGGCGGATGACGCGGTTCTGGTCAAGCAGCGTCATCTTGCCCTCGACCTCCAGCACGCGCTGGATGACGAACATCACGTCGGGGCGGCCGGCATCGTATTCGTCGAAGACGATGGCGGTCGCGTGCTGCAGCGCCCAGGGCAGCATGCCCTCGCGGAACTCCGTGACCTGCTTGCCGTCGCGCACCACGATGGCGTCGCGGCCGACAAGGTCGATGCGGCTGACATGGCTGTCGAGATTGATGCGGATGCAAGGCCAGTTGAGCCGGGCTGCAACCTGCTCGATATGGGTCGATTTGCCCGTGCCGTGATAGCCCTGGATCATCACCCGGCGGTTGTGGGCGAAGCCGGCGAGGATCACGAGCGTGGTCTGTTCGTCGAAATGGTAGGCGGTATCGATCTCGGGCACGTAGGCGTTCGCTTCCGAGAAGGCGGGCGCGACCATGTCCGTGTCGATCCCGAAGACCTCGCGCACGGAAATGGTCTTGTCGGGTTCGCGGGTATGCGCGTCGCTCTGGATGCCGTGCATCGTGCTCATAGTTCTTCCAGTCGGCTTGTTGACAGGCTACCGGGCCGGCGCCGCCGAGAGCGCCTCGTGCAGAACCCGGTAGGCACGGGTTATGGATTTCATTCGTTCCTCCGACGCCGGGCAGCCGCCATTGGCGTCGGGATGGTGGTGCTTGACGAGGTCCTTATAGCGCGATTTCAGCGCGGGGAGAGTCATGTCGTCCGCAAGCGACAGGGCAGCCGCCGCTTCCGCTTCCGGGCTTCCGGGCGGCCAGCGCCGCGAAGGCCGTGTGCGCCCGCCCGCTCCGCCGAAGACGCCGAGGGGGTCGTCGAAGGCCGGCGGGGCCGTGAATCCGCCGCCGAAACGCCGCCGGCCGAACTCCATGCTGCCGCGCACCGCCGCGTCGATATCCGCCGGATCCATGTCCGGGCAATAGCTCCATTCGCGGTTGTAGGCGCGGACATGCTCCAGGCAGAACCAGACATAGTCGTGCAGCCGGTCGGGCGCGCGCGGCGCCGGATAGGCCGCTGCCGCCGTGCAGCCCGGCCATTCGCAGCGGGCGCCGGGAGCGGGACGTTGTCTGGTGTGATAGACCATGACCGTCGGAGTATGGAAACACCGCACCGAGGGAACAAGGGGGCCGGGCCATGCCTGTCCGCGACGATATCGCCCGCAAGCTCCGCGAGGCTTTCCTGCCCAGCCGGCTCGAGGTCATCGACGAATCGCACCTCCATGCGGGCCATGTCGGCTCCCGGCCGGGAGGCGAGACGCATTTCCGCGTGGAAATCGAAGCCGGCGCGTTCCGGGGCATGAGCCGCGTGGCCCGTCAGAAAGCCGTCTACGGCGTGCTCGCCGATGAGATGGCGGGGCCGGTGCATGCGCTATCGATCCGGGCGACCGACGACTAGGCCGGTTCCGCTTCGCGGTATTCCTCGGGCCAGAGCGTCCTGACCACGGGGCTCGACCGGGCGAAAGCCATGCAGGAATCGAGGCCGGGGCCGCCCTTCATGCTGTCCGCCTCGCTCATGCCGGCCTGCTGGCGCTGGTGCTCGCGCCAGGGGCCGAGCGTCTGGTAGGCGCTCGTGCCGAGGGGATAGAGCAGTTCCAGGATGTGCGTGCAGCCGGCGGTCCTGCCGTAGCGCTCCTTGACCCTGCGCATCCAGCCGGGGCCGATCCGCAGCCCGACGAGGCGGGAAAAATTGCCGGCAGCGTCCGCACAGACGGCATAGGGGCTCGCCAGCGTCTCCGCTTCGGCGGCGAGGATCGTCAGGCGGTCGTCCAGCGTGAGCCGCACGCGCATCCGGTGCACCGGGACGCCGGGCTCCACCTGCCCGCGCCAGTGGTTCCGGAAGGCGTAGGTCTTGGCGTCGACGAGTTCGGCTTCGAGGTCCCAGAGGCCGTCCTCGCGCAGGAACCCTTCGCAGCGGACCTGGCGGCTGTGGAGTTGGCGGCGGGGCGCGGGCGGAGAGAGCGGCAAGGGCAGGCCTTTACTTCGCTGGACTACAGGGCAACCGGGTGAGGGACGGGCCTCGGCTCAGGCGAGCCGGCCGTGGCAATGCTTGTATTTCTTGCCGGATCCGCAGGGGCAGGGCGCGTTGCGCGCCACCTTGCCCCAGGTCGAAGGATCGGCCGGGTCGAGCGGTCCGCTGGCCCGGCGCGCCGGCCTGACGCTCTGCGCCGCGGCGCCGTTGCCGGCGAACGCCGGCTCGGGCTCGTCATGCACCTGGCGCCAGTCGTCCTCCTCTTCGGAGCGCGGCATCAGGTCGCTGGCAGGCGCGTCCAGTTGCACTTCGAGATGGGCGAGCGTTCCCGTCACCGACTCGCGCAGCCTGGCCAGCATGGCGTCGAACAGTGCGAAGGCTTCCTGCTTGTATTCGTTCAGCGGGTCCTTCTGCGCATAAGCGCGCAGGCCGATGCCCTGGCGCAGATGGTCCAGCTGGAGCAGGTGCTCCTTCCAGATCTGGTCGAGAAGCTGGAGCAGGACGCTCTTTTCCGCCTGGCGCATGATGTCTGTGCCCCAGTTCGCGGCCTTTTCCGCCATGCGCCGGTCCAGCGCCGTGAGAATGCGCCGGCAGATCTCTTCGTCCGCTATGCCTTCCTCTTCCGCCCACTCCCGGGCCGGGAAATCGATGGAAAGCACACGGCGCAGTTCGTCCTGGAGGCCCTGCGCATCCCACTGCTCCGGCAGCGCCTTCTCCGGGATGAAACGATGGACGGTGTCCTCCACGACCTGGTGGCGCATGTCCACGATCTCGTCATGGACATCGTCGATCTGCATCAGGTCGCGGCGCTGCTCATAGACGACCTTGCGCTGGTCGTTCATCACATCGTCGAATTTCAGCAGGTTCTTGCGGATTTCGAAGTTGCGGGCCTCGACCTTCTGCTGCGCCTTCTCCAGCGCCTTGTTGATCCATGGATGGACAATAGCTTCGCCTTCCTCCAAGCCCAGCCGGCGCAGCATCCCATCCATGCGCTCGGAGCCGAAAATGCGCATCAGGTCGTCTTCGAGCGAGACGAAGAACTTGGAGGCCCCGGGGTCGCCCTGCCGCCCGGAGCGTCCGCGGAGCTGGTTGTCGATCCGCCGGCTCTCATGGCGCTCGGTGGCCAGCACATAGAGGCCGCCGGCCTCGATCACCACCTGCTTGTCCTGCTCCACCTGCTCCTGGATGGCGGCTGCGCGGTCCTCGCCCTCGGCGCGGACCAGCATTTCCACATTTCCGCCGAGCTGGATGTCGGTGCCGCGCCCCGCCATGTTGGTGGCGATGGTCACGGCGCCCGGCTTGCCCGCCTGCGCGATAATGGCCGCTTCCTGTTCGTGGTAGCGCGCATTCAGGATCTGGTGGGCGATCTTCTCGCGCTTGAGCCGCTTGCCGAGCTCTTCCGACTTCTCGATCGAGACCGTGCCGACCAGCACGGGCTGGCGCCGCGCCACGCAGTCGCGTATCTGGGCCAGGATGGCGTCGTCCTTCTCCCGCGCCGTGCGATAGACCTCGTCGTCGTGGTCGGCGCGCACGGTCGGCAGGTTGGTGGGGATTTCTATGGCCTCCAGCCCGTAGATCTCGGCGAACTCGCCGGCTTCGGTGATCGCCGTGCCGGTCATGCCCGCGAGCTTGTCGTAGAGGCGGAAATAGTTCTGGAAGGTGATCTGCGCGAGCGTCTGGTTCTCAAGCTGGACCGGAACCCCCTCCTTGGCCTCCAGCGCCTGGTGCAGCCCCTCGGAATAGCGGCGCCCTTCCATCGCGCGCCCGGTGAATTCGTCGATGATGACGACCTTGCCGTCGCGGACCATGTAATCGACGTCGCGCTCAAACAGCGTGTGGGCGCGCAGCGACTGGTTCAGATGGTGCAGCAGGGAGATATTGTGGATGTCGTAGAGGCTGCCTTCCGTGAGCAGCCCGTGCTGGCGCAGCAGCGCCTCGCTGTGCTCCTGGCCGGCCTCGTTCAGGGTGACGCTGCGCTGCTTCTCGTCCTTCTCGTAATGCTCGGGCCGGATCTCCGCCATCAGCCGGTCGCAGCGCGCATAGAGCTCGGACGATTGCTCGGCAGCCCCCGAAATGATGAGCGGCGTGCGCGCCTCGTCGATCAGGATCGAGTCCACCTCGTCGACGATGGCGTAGGCAAAGGTTCGCTGGACCATCTCGTCGAGCGCGAATTTCATGTTGTCGCGCAGATAGTCGAAGCCGAGTTCGTTGTTGGTCCCGTAAGTGACGTCGGCGGCGTATTGCCGGCGCCGCTCGCTGTCCGGCAGCCCGTGCGTGATGCAGCCGACGGTAAGGCCGAGGAACTCGTAGATGCGGCCCATCCATTCAGCGTCGCGTTGCGCCAGATAGTCGTTCACCGTGACGACATGCACGCCGCCGCCGCCAAGCGCGTTCAGATAGACCGGCAGGGTCGCCGCGAGCGTTTTGCCCTCGCCGGTCTTCATTTCGGCGATCATGCCCTGGTGGAGGACCATGCCGCCCACAAGCTGGACGTCGAAATGGCGCTGTCCCAGGGTGCGCTTGGAGGCCTCGCGCACGGTGGCGAAGGCCTCGACGAGCAGATCGTCCGGATCCGCGCCGGCCTGGATGCGTTCGCGGAATGCGTCCGTGCGAGCCCGGAGGGCACTGTCCGACAGCGCCTCCAGCTCCGGTTCGAGCGCATTGATCGCCGCGACCTCCGGCCGCAGGCGTTTCAGGAAGCGGTCGTTATGGGTGCCGAACAGGCGCTTGGCGACTACGCCGAGCATGAAGCGTTCCCCGAAAGATCGCAGGCCGGCCCGCAGACGTCCCGCCCTTCGGCCAAGATTTAGAAACGCAGCCCGCCACTGTCAACGGAACGGCCTCCCCGGCAGCGGGCTGCGAGGGGCCGGTCAGACGAACTGGATGTTGTCGGCGGCGAACTTGCCCTTGCGGGGGTCCCGGCGCAGCTCATAGCTGATCCGCTGCCCTTCGGCCGGCGCGTTGAGGCCGGCGCGTTGCACTGCCGAAATATGGACGAAGACATCGGCCCCGCCCTCGTCGGGCTCGATGAACCCGTATCCCTTGGTCGTGTTGAACCACTTCACGGTACCGGTAGCCATTACGAATCGATACTCCTCAGTCGCGTCACGTCGTCTCAATTCCGGGTATTCATTCAACGTCACGCGACGTGGTCGCGACGTATTCCACCTTCCGATTCCGGCGGACTATACCACGTTTGTGTTCATGAGCGTGCGGATATCCCGCAGCTCTTCGAGAATGCTGCGCAACTCCGATTCCGGCACATCCTGTCCGGACAGCGCCCGGCGCGCGCCTTCGATCGTGAAGCGGCGTTCATGCAGCAATTCGCGGATGGCGACAATCGTCTCAACGTCCTCGGGGCGGTAGTAGCGCCGCCCGCCCGCCCGCTTCAACGGTTGCAATTGCGGAAACTTGCTCTCCCAGAAACGGAGCACATGGGGTTCGAGGCCAACCTCCCGCGCGACCTCCGATATCGTGCGGTATGCGGTCGGGTGTTTTTCCATGGAACCCGGCGCCTACTCCGCCGCCCGGCTCGCATTGATGCGCTGCTTCAGCACCTGCGAGGCGCGGAACGCGACCACGCGGCGCGGCGGAATCGCGACCTCCTCGCCCGTGCGCGGATTGCGCCCGGTCCGCTCGCCCTTCGTCCTGAGCTCGAAGGTGCCGAATGAGGAAATCTTGACCGTTCCCTCCGTTTCCAGCGCCTCGGCGAGTTCTTCCAGAACGGCTTCCACAAGCATCGCCGAGTCGCTTCGCGAGAGGCCGATATTGCGATAGACCGCCTCGCAGAGGTCGACGCGCGTCAGGGTCCTGCCAGTCATGGGCAGGACGCTAACCCGGACGCGCCGGTCCGGTCAACGCAGACGGAGGCGGGGTTCGGGCTCACCATCGCGCAAGCGCTGCGCCCCATGTGAAGCCGCCTCCCATGGCTTCGAACAGCAGCATGTCCCCCTCCCCGATACGTCCGTCCCCGACGCCGGCCGCCAGCGCCAGGGGCACCGAGGCCGCCGAGGTGTTGGCGTGGCGGTCCACCGTGACGATGACCCGGTCTTCGCCGATGCCGAGCTTGCGCCCGGTGGCGCGCAGGATGCGCAGGTTGGCCTGGTGCGGCACGATCCAGTCGATGGCGTCCGGCCCGAGCCCGTTAGCCGCCAGGGCCTCGTCCACGACCTGGACGAGGTTCGTGACCGCGTGCTTGAAGACCTCGCGCCCCTTCATCCGCAGATGCCCGACCGTCCCGGTCGAGGACGGGCCGCCATCCACATAAAGCAGTTCGCCGTGGCGTCCGTCGGAATGCAGATGCGTGGACAGCAGGTGACGCGGATCGTCCTTGCAGGCTTCCAGCACCACCGCGCCGGCGCCGTCGCCGAAAAGCACGCTGGTCTCGCGCTCTTCCCAGTCCAGGATGCGCGAGAAGGTCTCCGCGCCGATCACGAGCGCGCTCCGGGCCTGGCCGGACCTGATGAAATTGTCGGCCACGGCGAGGGCGTAGATGAATCCCGAGCACACCGCCTGGACGTCGAAAGCGGCGCCCCCGGTCATGCCGAGCCCGGCCTGCACCGCGGTCGCGGTGGAAGGAAAGGTCCGGTCCGGCGTCGCGGTGGCGAGCACGATCAGGTCCAGATCGCGGGCGTCCCTGCCGGCGGCTTCGAGCGCGCGTCTCGATGCTTCGAGCGCGAGGTCCGAGGTCATCTCGCCCGGCGCCGCGATCCTCCGCTCCCGGATACCGGTGCGCTCGCGGATCCAGCAGTCGGAGGTGTCCATACGGCTTGCGAGTTCGTCATTGGTGACGACGCGCTCCGGCAGATAGGCGCCGACGCCCCGGAATTGCGCCCGGAGGCCGGTCAAGAGGCCGTCGCCGCAACCGGCGGCGCCATGCGCTCGAATGCGGAGCGGACATCGTCGAGGAAGCCGTGGCGCGCCATATCGACCGCGAAGCCGATTGCATTGGCGAACCCGAAGGCGTCCGAACCGCCGTGCGCCTTGACGACGACGCCGTTCAGCCCGACGAACACGGCGCCGTTGTAGCGGCGGGGGTCGAACCGGTCGCGCACCTTGTCCAGCGCCCGCCGCGCCAGCCAGAATCCCGCCATGCCGGCGACCGAGCTCCTGACCGCGCGGCGAAGGGCTGCGCCGTAGAGTCGCGCCGAACCTTCGAGCGCCTTCAACGCGACATTGCCGGTAAAGCCGTCCGTGACCACCACGTCCACGGCGCCGCCGGTAATGTCGTCGCCCTCGATGAAGCCCTTGAAATCGAAGGGCGGGTCGACGACGGCCCGGAGTCTGGCGGCGGCGTCGCGAAGCGCGGTCCCGCCCTTGAGCTCCTCCTGGCCGACATTCAGCAGCCCGACCGTGGGGCGCCGGCCCATGACCGCCGACGCGAACGCGGCCCCCATGACCGCGAACTGGAACAGGTTTTCCCCGTCGCATTCGATATTCGCGCCGAGGTCGAGCATGGCGATCTCGGCGCGCAGGGTGGGCATGATCGAGCAGATCGCGGGCCGCCCCACGCCGGGAGGCGTGCGCAACAGGAACTTCGATACGGCCATCAGCGCGCCGGTGTTGCCGGCCGAGACGATGCCGGCCGCCTGTCCCTCGCGCACTTTCTGCACCGCGTTCCACATCGACGAGCCTTCGCCGCCGCGAATCGCCGAGGACGGCCTGGCGTCGTCGGCGATGACCCGTTCGGCGGGATGCAATTCGACCCGGTCGCCGAACGCTTTCAGCTTCGCCAGGCCGCGCTCCATCCGCGCGGGATCGCCATGGATCAGGAAACGCACCTCCGGATAGCGTTCGCCGGCGAGCGCCGCCCCGCGAAGCACGATATCCGGCGCCCGGTCGCCGCCCATGCCGTCGAGCGCGATGACGATGGGATCGGGCACAGGAGCCTTAGGCGGCTTCGTCTCTGGCTATGACGACTTCGCGGCCCCGGTAGTAGCCGCATGCCGCGCAGACATGATGCGGGCGCATCCGTTCGCCGCAATTCGGGCATTCGACATGCGCTACGGCGCCGAGGCGGTGGTGCGAGCGGCGTTTGTCGCGGCGCGACCGGCTCACCTTCTTTTTCGGAACGGCCATCGGGCACTCTCTTCCGGATATCTGGCAGCCGCGTTGTCTATACCAAAGCGGTCGGGCCGGCAACCGCCGCCGTCGCGGCCTTCAATGCGCCGCCTCGCAGGGCGAATCCTCATCGACGGCCTCGACGAGCTTGTCCGCGACGCCCTGCATCTCGACGGCGACCGTGTCAGCGCCGACACGGCGCAACTCCTCCGCCCAGTGCTCGTCATGGGCGCGCGCGACGATCCGCAGCCGGGGGAAGATGTAGCGCAGCTGGCCGACGATGGTGACCGCGCGCTTCGGGTCGTTGAAGGCCACGAGGACGGCGGTCGCGCTTTCGACGTCCGCCGCGTCCAGCACCTCGGGCCGCGCCGCATCGCCGTGAAACACCTCGAAGCCCAGCCGGCGGCCGGCGGCGATATTGTCCGCATGCACGTCGATGCCGACCGGCAGCTTGCCCGCCGCGCGCAATTGCGCCGCGCATTCGCGCCCGGCCCGGCCGAAGCCGGCGACGACGACATGCCCGGAATGCGGCTTCGCGGTTTCGACCCGCTCGCCCGACTCCTGCGCGATGTCGGACAGGGCCCGGCGCCCGGCGAAGGCCAGCAGCGGAGTGGCCGCCATGGACAGCGTGACGGCCATGCCGAGAAGTTGCGCGTCCGGCCCCTCCAGCAACGAGCGGCCGACGGCCGCCCCCAGCAGCACGAATCCGAACTCGCCGCTGCCGGCAAGCAGCAGGCCGACATAGACCGCCCGCCCGCGCGGCATGCCGAGCGCAGCCCCGACCGCGGCCGCAACGGCGGTCTTCACGACCAGCAGCCCCACCACGATCGCCGCCAGCGCGCCGGCGCGGGCAATGACCCCGCCGGCGTCGATGGACATGCCGACCGTCATGAAGAACAGGCCGAGCAGCAGGCCCCGGAACGGCTGGATGACTGCGGCCACCTGGTGGCGGTGGCGGGTATCGGCCAGCAGCATGCCCGCGAGGAAGGCGCCGAAGGCCATGGACAGGCCCGCTAGCTCGGTGGCGAGGCCGGTCGCCAGCACGATCAGCAGGGTGAGCGCGGTGAAGGTCTCGATCTGGCCGCCTTCGGAGATCGGCCCGTACAGGGGACGCACCACCCAGCGCCCCACGGCCAGGATGCCGATAACGGCCGCCAGCGCCTTCAGCACCGACCAGAAGAGCGCTCCGGCGATGGCTTCCGGCGCGCTGCCGAGGACCAGCGTGACGACGAGCAGGGGGCCGACGGCGATGTCCTGGACCAGGAGCACGGCGAAGGCGGACCGGCCCGCCTGACTCGTCAGCTCGCCCCGTTCGGCGAGCAGCTGCAGCACCATGGCGGTCGAGGAGAGCGCAAGCGCTGCGGCCACCACGAATGCGGCCTGCGGCGGCAGCCCGAAGGCCATGCCGGCAACCGAAAACACAGCCGTCGTCAGCAGGATCTGCAACAGGCCGAGGGCGAATTTGCCGCTGCCGAGCGCGCGCAGGCGGTCGAGCGGCAATTCGAGCCCGACCGTGAACAGCAGGAAGACGACCCCGAACTCCGCCAGCGCGCGGGCGCTGTCGATGCGTTCGACCAGGCCCAGCGCATGCGGACCGATCACGGCGCCGGCGCCGATATAGCCGAGCACGGCCGCAAGCCCGAGGCGCCGGAACAGCGGCACAGCCACCACCGCCGCCAGCAGGAAGATCAGGACATCGGGAAGATAGCTGGGATGTTCCATGCCGGCCTTAGCGCCGCCGGGCGGGCGAGTCGGCTGCCGGCGGAACTAGCCGCCTGTCGCCCGGGCGGTCGTCAGCCGGAACGCTCCAGGGCCGCGATTTCATCCTTCAGCGCCAATTTTCGTTTCTTGAGTGTCTGCACTTTCAGGTCGTCGGCGGAAGGATCGTTTTCAAGAGCGCGGATCTCGTCGTCGAGTGCAGCATGCCGGGCCGCCAATGCCTCCCGACGGTCCTGCAAGTCCGTCATGCGCATCTTCCTCTTTGCTGCGATACTGCGGGCGCGCACCGCCCGCCGGTCCAGCCGCGAGACTGGCCCATGACGAGCGGTTTGTCACCCCGCCGGCCGCCAATTCCGGCGAAGCGAGGATGAAACGATGAAATCGATTCTGGTGCCGACCAACGACCTGGACACCCTGGACAGCGTGCTCACCGCCGCCGAATGCCTGCGCGCCCGCATCGACGGCTGGCTCGAAGCCGCTCATTTCCACACCGACCCGTCCGCCATCATGGCGACCGACGACAGCGGCGCCGCATTGCCGGCGCTCGTCGAGCGGTTCGAGCGCGAGGACGACCGCCGCGCCGCCGAGGCGCGGCGCCGGTTCGAGGCCTTCGCCGCCGCCGCCGGGATCGGCGACCGGGCGGTCTGGTCGGAGAGCGAGACCGGCCTCGACAATCTCGGCAACCATGCCCGCGTCTATGATGTGGTGGTGGTCGGGCGGCCGGTAAAGGGTTCCAGCGGGCCGTCCCTCGGCACGCTCGAGACGGCGCTCTTCGACAGCGGGCAGGCGATCCTGGCGGTGCCGGCGGGGGCCCCGGCCGCGTTCGGCCGCAACATACTGATCGCCTGGAACGGTTCCTCGGAGACCGCCCGCACGATCCGCGCCGCGCTGGACCTGCTGCGCCTTGCCGACGAGGTGACGGTGCTGACCGTGACGGGCATGACGGTGCCGGGCCCGACGGGAGAGGCGGTGGCGCGCCAGCTCGGCCGCGAGGGCGTCCAGGCCGGCTCGCTGGTCGTCGAGGCGGGACTCGGGGAGAGCGGGCACAAGACCCTGGAGATCGCCGCCGAGCGGGGCGCCGACCTGCTGCTCAAGGGCGGCTATACCCGCGGCCGTCTGCGCCAGGCGCTGTTCGGCGGCCCGACCAACCATATCCTGTTCAACGCCGAACTCCCGGTGTTCATGGCGCATTGACAAGCCGGTTCGGCGTCTGCAACCATCCCCCTGCCGTTGATCTGCGCGGGAGAGTCCGGCGATCAGGGCCGGCGCCGAAGGAGCAACCGCCCCGGAAACTCTCAGGCACCCGGACCGCGCGGGGAGGCAACTCTGGAAAGCGGGCGCATACGCCCCACCGAAGATGTAACGGCCAAGCCGGAATCTTTCAGGTCGGACGGACAGAGGGGGCAGACGGGCAGGCCGCAAGGGCAGGCCCGGAAGCCGGAGGGTCC
Organism: Alphaproteobacteria bacterium; assembly: GCA_022824105.1. Taxonomy (GTDB): domain Bacteria; phylum Pseudomonadota; class Alphaproteobacteria; order Bin95; family Bin95; genus Bin95. Next base: position 7,370 of record JAJEAZ010000003.1, on the reverse strand, counting down.
GTCGATGACCGAGTTGATCAAGACGCCGCTTCACGCGATGCATCACGCCGCCGGCGCGCGCATGGAGCCCTTCGTGGGCTACGACATGCCGCTGCGCTATCCGCAAGGCAGCGTCGCCGAGCACAACCAGGCCCGCAACCTGGCGGCGCTGTTCGATGTCAGCCATATGGGCCAGCTGCGCCTGATGGGCGATGGCGCCGACGCGGCGCTGGAAACGCTGGTGCCGGGCGACATACGGGGCCTCGGCGACGGCGCCATGCGCTACACCCTCTTCACCCTCGAGAACGGAGGCATTCTGGACGATCTGATCGTCTCCCGCGTGCCGGGCGGCCTCGGGCTGGTGGTCAACGCCGCGCGCAGGAGGCACGACACGGAGCATCTGTGCAGCCATCTCGGCGGCAGGGTGGATATCGTGCCGGAGCCGGACCGCGCCCTGCTGGCCCTGCAGGGGCCGGCGGCGGCGGCGGTGCTGGCGGATTTCGCCGACCTGCCGTTCATGGCCTGGCGCGAGGGCGAGGCCTGCGGCGTGCCGGCCCGCGTCTCGCGGTCGGGCTATACGGGCGAGGACGGGTTCGAGCTGTCGGTCGCCGGCGCCGACGCAGAAGCGCTCGCCGGGCGGCTGCTCGCCCATGAAGCCGTCGCCTGGGCCGGGCTCGATGCGCGCAACTCGCTCAGGCTGGAAGCCGGCCTCTGCCTCTACGGGCGGGACCTCGACGAGGATACGACGCCGCTGGAAGCCGGCCTCGGCTGGACGATGCCGAAGCGCCGGCGCGAGGAGCGCAACTTCCCCGGCGCGGCGCGCATCCTCGACAATCCTCCCGTCCGCCGCCGCGCCGGCATGAGGCCCGAGGGCCGGGTCATCGCGCGCGAGGGCTCCGACCTGCTCGACGGCTCCGGAGAACCGGTCGGCTGGGTGGCCAGCGGCGGTTTCTCGCCGGTGCTCGGCGGCCCGGTCGCCATGGGCTACCTGCCGGTCGCGCTCACCGCGCCCGGCACGGAGGTCGCCTTCGACATCCGCGGGAAGCCGCGGCCCGGGCGGGTGGTCCGCCTTCCCTTCGTTCCCCACAACTATTTCCGAGGCTGAGAAGTCCGATGGCAGTCAAGACCTATTACACGCGCGAACATGAATGGGTGCGGATCGAGGACGGTGTCGCGGTCTGCGGCATCACCGACTACGCCCAGACGCAACTGGGCGATGTCGTCTATGTCGAACTGCCGGAGGTGGGCGCCGAGATCGCCCGCGACGGCGAGGCTGCGGTGGTGGAGAGCACCAAGGCGGCAAGCGACGTCTATGCGCCGCTGACCGGCACCATCGTCGCGGTCAACGACCGGCTGGAGGAATCGCCCGACCTCGTCAACGAGTCCGCGGAGGACGCGGGCTGGTTCTTCCGCATGGAGGTCGACGACGAGGGCGAGCTGGACGAGCTGATGGACGAAGAGGGCTACCAGGCCTTCGTCGAGGAGCTCGACTGATGCGCTACCTGCCGATCACCGGCGCCGACCGCAGCGAGATGCTGCGCGCGATCGGCGCGCCGTCGGTCGAGGCGCTGTTTTCGGACGTGCCCGAAGATGCGCTGCTGGCGGAGCCGGTGGACCTGCCGCGCCATGCCGGCGAGTTCGAGGTCGAGCAGCGGCTCTCCCGCCTCGCGGCGCGCAACCGGGCGGCGGGCGCGGGCCCCTTTTTCTGCGGGGCCGGCAGCTACCGCCACCACATACCGGCGTCGGTGGACTACCTGATCCAGCGCGGCGAGTTCCTCACCTCCTACACGCCCTACCAGCCCGAGATCGCGCAGGGCACGCTGCAATATCTGTTCGAGTTCCAGAGCCAGGTCTGCCTGCTGACCGGCATGGAGGTGGCCAACGCCTCCATGTATGACGGCGCGACCGCCGCGGCCGAGGCCGTGATGATGGCCAACCGCGTGACCCGGCGGGGGAAGGCGGTGGTCTCCGGCAATCTCCACCCGCATTACCGCGACACGGCGGCGACGCTTGCGCGTTTCCAGGGCTTCACGCTGGAGGCCGGCCCGCCTGCGCCGGCCGGCGGCGAGGACCTCGCGTCGCGGATCGACGGCGAGACTTCCTGCGTCGTCGTCCAGTATCCGGACCTGTTCGGCAATATCCGGGACTTCTCGGAGCTTGCCGAAGCCGCCCACGCGAAGGGCGCGCTGCTGGTGGTCGTCGTCACCGAAATCGTGGCGCTCGGCGCGCTCAGGCCGCCGGGCGAGATGGGGGCCGACATCGTGGCGGCCGAGGGCCAGTCCATCGGCAATGCGATGAATTTCGGCGGCCCGCATCTCGGCCTGTTCGCGGCGCGCACGCGGCACATGCGCCAGATGCCGGGCCGGCTCTGCGGCGAGACCGTGGACGCCGACGGGCGGCGCGGCTATGTGCTGACCTTGGCGACGCGCGAGCAGCATATCCGCCGCGAACGCGCGACCAGCAATATCTGCACCAATTCGGGCCTCTGCTCGCTCGCCTTCACCATCCATCTGACCTTGCTCGGCGAGACCGGGCTGAAGCGCCTCGCCGCGCTCAACCATTCGGGCGCGGTCTCGCTGGCGGACCGGCTGGGCCGGCGGGTCGTGACCCCGCATTTCTTCAATGAGTTCACCGTCCGCCTCGACGGCGATGCGGCCGAAGCGGTCGAGCGGCTCGCGGGCGAGGGCATTATTGCGGGCGTGCCCGTCTCCCGCCTCCATCCGGGCGCGGGGCTGGACAACCTGCTGCTGGTCGCGGTGACCGAGACGGCGGGCGCGGACGACATAGAGGCGCTCGCGGAGGCATTGTCATGACCGGCAACTCCCACGACACGGTTTCCGGCGATTTCGGGCTCAGCATCGAGGAGCCGCTGATCTTCGAGCAGGACAGCCCCGGCGCCCTCGGCGTGGACTGGCCGGAAGCGGACATCGGCGCCGACCGGCTGGGTGGCCTCGCGCGCTCCGGCCCCGTCGGCCTGCCGAGCCTCGCCGAGCCGACGGTCGTGCGCCACTACACAAGGCTCTCGCAGAAGAATTACGGCATCGACACGGGCCTCTTCCCGCTCGGCTCCTGCACCATGAAGCACAATCCGCGCCTGAACGAGCGCATGGCGCGGCTGCCGGGCTTCGCGGACATCCATCCCCTCCAGCCGGAGAGCACCGTGCAGGGCGCACTGGCGCTCTGCCGGGAGGTGCAGCGCTGGCTTTCGGTGCTGACCGGCATGCCGGGCGTGGCGCTCACGCCCGGCGCGGGCGCGCATGGCGAGCTTTGCGGCATGATGGCGATCCGCGCCGCGCTCGATGCGGGCGGCGCGGCGAATGCGGACCGGCAGCGCGTGCTGGTGCCGGATTCCGCCCACGGCACCAACCCCGCCACGGCCGCGGCGCTCGGCTTCGAGGTCGTTTCGATCCCGGAGGACGGGCGCGGCCGCGTCGATCCGGAGCGTTTCGAGGCGCTGGCGGGCGAGGGCGGCGTGGCGGCGGTCATGCTCACCAACCCCAACACTTGCGGCGTGTTCGAGAACGACATCCGCCGCATCGCCGACGCCGTGCATGCCGCCGGCGGCTACTTCTACTGCGACGGGGCGAACTTCAACGCCATTGTCGGGCGGGTCAGGCCGGGCGATCTCGGCGTCGACGCCATGCACATCAACCTGCACAAGACCTTCTCCACCCCGCATGGCGGCGGCGGGCCGGGCTCCGGGCCGGTGGTGTTCTCCGACGCGCTCGCGCCCTACGCGCCGGTACCGCGCATCGTCGAGGAGGCAGGCGTTCTCAGGCTGGAGGAGGCGAACGGGGAGGCCTTCGGGCGGATGAAGGCCTTCCACGGCCAGATGGGCATGTTCGTGCGCGCGCTCGCCTACATGATGAGCCACGGCGCGGACGGGCTCCGCCAGGTCTCGGGCGACGCGGTGCTGAACGCGAACTACCTGCTGCGCAAGCTGGAGGACGTCTATTCCGCGCCCTTCGCCCATTCGGGCCCGGCCATGCACGAGGCGCTGTTCGACGACCGCTCGCTCCGCGACACGGGCGCCTCGACGCTCGACATCGCCAAGGCGATGATCGACGAGGGGCTGCACCCGATGACGGTCTATTTCCCGCTGGTGGTGCACGGCGCCATGCTGGTCGAGCCGACCGAGACCGAGACCCGCGCGAGCCTCGACCGCTTCATCGCCATCATGCGCGGCCTCGCCGAACGCGCGAAGAACGGCGCGCCACTGGCAGAGGCCCCCTACCACGCCCCGAGACGCCGGCTCGACGAGACGCAAGCAGCGCGCAAGCCGGTGCTGCGCTGGCAGGCGGAGGGGTAGCGGTGAAGGCAACAGTACGGAGCTATCGCGATGACAGACGATTCGCCGGAAGAGGAAACCGAGCGCAGCGGACTTCCGGAGGAGCCGGAGACCGGCCGCCGGACAAAGCCGCTGCCGCTCCGCGAACTGGCCGAATTCCGCGCCACCATGCCCCGGTTGAAGTGCTCCTCAGCCGAGATGTTGTGCGAGCTTCGGGACGAAGGCCCGTAGCCAGGCAATTCCGCCGCTACGCCTGGGCTTCGCGCTCTATAGAGGAAAAGAGTTGCTCGGCCTCCATGCGATGCTCTTCCGGTATAGACTCATTGTACCGCATTTCGTCCAACCGCGTTTCCGCGGCATCGACCGATCCAAAAAACATCTCCAATGTTTGCCTTGCTAGATAGTAATCCTCTCTGGTTCCGTTTCCGTAGGGAATCGACCTCTTGCTCATCATGCGGCCGATAAGGTCAATAAAATCTGCGTCATTGGAGGAATGTTTCCGTACCCAAGCCGTCGCTTTCTTGCCGTCACCCGTATAATGCCACCCGTACAGCAAGCTGAGGAAAAACGGGGTTTCCTTGAGGTCCGCCGCATCGCTTCGTTCCAGCCTTTCCAAAAACGCTATCCTGATGCACTCGAATTCCTCTTCGGTCAGAAGCCGTTGTTCGACCGGTTCCGCCCGATGACCGGCGAATCCGTGTTCGGCAATTGCATCCCGGACTATGGCGTTCAACCAGGCCAGAGACGCCGCATTCGCAAAGAGCTCCTTCAGCACCGGCAGCCTGTCGCCTGCATTCAGAAGCTCAATCAGCCGAAATACCCGCCGCGCGTCGCCATGCAGCCATGGAGGGCTTCCCGGCCGCTCAGGCAGCCGGCGGGCGAAATCGTCCATGCCATCGCCCAGCACCGCAAACAGGTCCGGTATCCGGTGTGGAGCAATGTCTTCCTTGCACTCCAGGACGCGGGAGAGGAGCGCTTGGGCCATGTTGCCGCCTTGCGGGCGGGTCTCCGCGCAGCGGTCCCGAAATTGGCGGACAGCCTCTTCCCGGTCCCGCGAGCACGCTTCGAGAAAATCTGATACCTCCTCGTCAGTCAAAAAGCCGGCGGGCAGAGACAGGGCGAAATACAAGCGGAAGTAGTTGCGGCTGTATAGCCGGTGCTCGAAAGCGAACTCCCGCCACGCGTCAGCATCGTAGTGCTGTGGCGGGCGGCTATTCGGGATAGAGACTTGTGGCAAATGTAGTCGCAGGTCGTCGAGAAGTTGAAGCCGCGCGTGGCCCTGCTTTCCGATAATTTCGTCAAGTGTGGACTCTTCTGCGCCGTCGCCGTCTTCTGCCGCATCCTTCGAAGCGAGATGACGGTCGTTGGGGTCCGAGCCGAATTTCTTCATGAGGTAACGTTGGACCCAGTTATGGAGCTGCGGGCGGTGGAGTCGAATCACCTGGATGAACAGTCCGTCAGCTGGATCCAATCGGTCTGCCAGAGGCGTAACATGTAACTTCAAGGCGTTAGCGGCCCTGACGACGTCGCGCGGTGTCGAGATATATTCCGAGCACCAGCAGCTTAGCGCACGTTCGAGGCGATCATTAGCTTCGGGAGTCAAGTTTGCGTGGTCGAAGATCGCCCTAGTTTCCTCGGCAAGCCGTGACCGTAAATCAAAACCCATAGGCTCCGGAATTGCGAATGATGCTTGAACGATTTTCTCGATATACGCTTTGCCGTCCTGGGCACCGAGTGCCTTTTGCAGATATTTGGCTAAGTTATTGGGGTCGTAGGCGAGAAGGTATCCGACATTCGGAAAATCGGCGACCGCGCGCACTAGGCGCAGGACTTCAACGGCCTCATTGGGCTCCAGTCGGTCTATGTCGTCGATGAAGACGACGACGGGACGCGGGAGCGATTGGAAGTGTCGGCGGAGGCCTTGGTTGAGGGTGGCGAGGGAGGGCGCGGCTGCGTTTGAAGCCGCGGAAGCTGAGTGTTTGAGGGCTTGGGAGACCACCCCCGCGACGGGCAGGCCGGCAGCGGCGGCTATGTCGCCTGCCGCTGCGAGAGCGGATGCAGAGTTGGCGTAGCGGCGAAGCAGAGTGCGGGCCGAACGCCTGCCGGCAGCCGGAAAGGAGTTGTAAAGAACCTTGTCGAATTCGAGGAACAATTCCCGGAGGAGCTCCGACCGGTTCCCGACAATCCAGGGAGAGAAGCGGACGATGCTTGGCGCATTATCCGATTTGCCCAGCATGTCGAGCGCGAGGTTTGCTAAAGAAGATTTCCCGGATCCCCATTCGCCCTCTATGCCGACGACCAGGCCGCCTGAAAGGTCGTTGCGAAGGAAGGCTCCCGCCAGATGGCGGGCGAGTTCGCCGAAGCCCAGCCAGTCCTGTCCGGGTTCGGTAATGGGGGCGTCATTGTTCAGTCTGGCGTCGTCCATGATGGCACTCGGTCGGGATCGGCGGGCGAGAATGACGGCGGTGGCGGGGCCGGGCAAGCGGGCGGCCGTGAATGGAGGGTTGGGGGCGAAGAAATTCGAAAATGTTCTGTGTTTGATCTTGACATCCGGCTGTCCATGGCAGATATAGGGCGGGAGGGAGCGGTATCCGGAGGCCGCTTTGCCTGGCATCGGTGCGAAACGACCCCGGCGGAACGGGCGGGAGAGGTGCGCCCTGCGTCTGTCTCGCGCGCGCCAGCGCGTTTCGCGCGCGAAACAAGGGTCCCGCCGCACGGTCCGGCAGGCGGCGGCGCGAACGGAAGGAGGCGAGCGGGATGCGGTGAAGCAGAGACATGCAGGAATCGGGACGACAAGGCCCCGGCGAAAACGGGGGGAGAGCGGGACGGCGCAGGGGGCCGCATGACAAAACATGACACTTCATGACATTCCATGACACCTCGCGTGGGGTCTCCGCGACGGTCGGTCCGGTTCGGTCCGGTCTCCATCGGCTGCGGCGGAATCGGGGATCGCGGCTGCAATGGCGTTGACTCGCCGGGGCGTGTTGGTTAGCTTCCGGCCCGTCGGCGGAAATGAGCGGGGTGTTCCATGGGGGTTTCGCTGCCTCCCGACTATAAGCCTTCCAGAAGCGAAGATTTCATGAACCCGATGCAGCAGGAATAT
>JAJEAZ010000170.1 GCA_022824105.1 Alphaproteobacteria bacterium | reverse complement strand
TGCGGCCGGCAAGGCCCCGGCCGTGTCGGAGAAATCGAACAGGGCGAGCGCGCCGGCCTCGCGCGCCCTTGCGGCGAACGCGCCGACGTCCCGGAGCGCGCCCGTCGCGGGATCGAGATGGCGCAGCAGCAGCAGCGCATCGCCGGCCAGCTCCGCTTCCGGGGTCCCGGTCTCCACGAGGGCGAGGCCCTTTGCGCCGAGCCGGGCCGCTGCGCGGGGGAACTCGCCCGGCATGGCGAGAAGGCGGTTGCGGCCGGCAGCGCAAGCCGCCGCGGCCAGCGCCTCAACCGCGTCGTCGACGGTTGCGGCGAAGCCCAGAGCGCCGGGCCGGGCGGCCAGCAGGGGCGCCAGCTTCCCGGCCGTCATTTCCGTCAGATGCCGGCCGGCCGTGAAATCCGTGCCCCAATCGACGCGCAGGAAGCCGTCGAGCCGCGCCCTGACTCCGCGCGAGAGCGGCCCGAGCCGGTCGCCGTCGAGGCGCAGCGCGCCGGCCGGCACCAGGAACTCCTCGCGCAGATAGGCGAGCGGATCGCCGTCATCGAGCGCGACGCAGTCTTCGCGCGTCGTCATGGCGTGCCGAACATGAGGTCGGCCGCGCGCCGGGCCATGCCCGCATTGTCGTGGCCGACGCCCGGCGCGGTGTGCAGCTCCCAGGCGAAGGGCGCGGGCAAGAGCCGCGCCATGTCCTGCCCCGCCGCGTAGAAATAGCGGCCCCGCGCGAAGCGGTGCGGCCCCTGCGCCATCGCCTCGGGCGACTTCAGCAGCATGGGCGCGTCGGTCACGGTGTCCTCTTCGCCGAGCAGCACGGTCAGCCGGACGGAAAACGCCGCGGCCAGCGCGTCGTCGCCCATCCGGTAGCCGGTGAGTCCGTACGGGTAGCGCTCTTCCTCGCGCGGCACGGTGTAGGCGCCGGCGTTGGCGGCGACTGCGGCCTCGATGCGCGCCTCGGGCTGGAACAGCGCCATGCGGTGGACGAACTGCCCGCCGGCGGAATGGCCGTAGAGAAAATAGCGCCGGGCCTCCGCGCCGCTCCAGGCGCAGGCGGCGTCGAAGGCGCTCTCGACCACGCCGAAGCTCCAATCCGCCTCCGGCAGGAAGGCGCGCCGGTCGGGCGTGCGCATGTTGCCGACCTCATATTCGCGCGGGCCCGGGAACTGCTCGCGGTCGAATTCCGGCGCGGCGACCAGCACCCGGTGGCGCTCGGCATGCTCCGCCCAGACGTCGCGGTAGTCCGCGGCATTGCGCCGGTAGCCATGCAGCACGACGAGCACAGGGTCCGCCGGCCGCCAGGCCGCCGGCCGCCAGAGATGGGTGCGGACGGCGACGTCTCCTTCGGTCGGACGGCGGTGCGGAACGGTGATCTCCGCCGCGCTCACCGCCTCGCCTCGGTCACGTCCGTGCCGGAATAGACCGCGCCCAGCATGCGCTGCATCGCCGCCGTGTGGGCCGCGCAGGCCGCCGCGTCGAGGTCGGCCGCCGGCCGGGGCTCGAGCTCGAAATGCCCGTAGCGGTCCTCGCCGCGCACCAGGGTGGCGGAATCGTCGAGCTTGATCTGGCGCACATAGGCCGGGATGTAGCGGACCGCGAGGCCGATGCGCCGGTCGGGGACCCGGTTCGGCTTCGAGCCGTGCACGAGCCGGATATGGTGCAGCGAGAACTCGCCGGCCCGCAGCGGCGCATCGACGGCGAGCGCCTCGTCCACCTCCATCTCGATCTCCTGCCCGCGCGTCAGCAGGTTGTCCTCGGCGAAGCTGTCGGTATGCGCCATCTGGTCGAGCTTGTGCGAGCCCGGCAGGAAGCGCATCGGCCCGCTCTCCAGCGGCGCGTCGGACAACGCCACCCAGGCGGTCACGACATCGTGGGGGTCCAGCCCCCAGTAGGTCGAGTCCTGGTGCCAGGAAACGAAGGCCGGGTCGTTCGCCTCCTTGATGAAGAAATTGGTGGTCCAGCAGAGCAGGTCCGGCCCCAGCAGGTCCTCCACCGCGTCGAGGATGCGCGGATGGTGGACGATCTCGTCCGCCCAGCGGAACAGCAGGTGGACCTTGTGGCGCATGTTCGAGTGGATGACGTCGCCGGTATCGGCTTCATACGCCTCCAGCCCGTCGCGGTAGCGGCGCGCCTCGACGGCGGAAAAGGCCCGCAACGGAAACACATAGCCGTCGCGCGCATAGGCCTCGATCTGGGCCTCGGTCAGCATCTTGCCCATCGGTCTTTCCTTGTTGCTGGCGGCTCAGTTGCCGGTGAGGCGCGGCGTGACGGGGCGCCAGGCGCGCCCGCCGGGCGGCCGGTCGGGCTTGTCGGCCACGGCCCAGCCGCGCCACGCGACGGTGCGGTCGAGGCCGGCGCCCCGGAGCCAGGAGAGCGCGAAGCCGGGGCAGTCCGCCGGGCCCTCGCCGGAATCGACCGTCACCAGAAAGGCGTCCGCCGGCACTTCCGGCAGCGTATAGAGGCCGTCGAACAGGTTGCGCGACCAGTCGATGATATCCGCCTGCCACTCGCCGAAACCGCCGCCGCCGGCGCCGCGATAATTCGCCCGCTCGAAGAACTCCGTCCCCGGCACGGTATGCACCGCAAGCCAGGGCGCGGGCCCGTCGTCCACCGCGCGGAAGCGCTGCGAGGCGTCGAAACCGGGAAGGGCCAGCAGCGAGGCGATCTTCGGCCCGCTGTACCACGCGGACCAGGCCGCCTCGCGCGACTGGTCCCTGAAGCCGCATTCCACCATGTAAAGCATGAATGCGAGTATAGAAGCGCTCGGCAGACAGCGGAAGCGGGGCCATGGCCGGGATCGGGATGAGCTGGACCGATTACTACGCGAAGACGCAGGGCCGGCCGCCGCGCCCGACCTTGCTGGAGGCGCTGGCGCGCTTCGGCGGGCGCACGGGCCTTGCGGTCGATCTCGGCATCGGCGGCGGGCGCGATGCGCTGGAAATGCTCGAGCGCGGCTGGCGGGTAGTCGGTTTCGACAGCGAGCCCGCCGTGCTGGCGCTGCCGCGCCATCCCCGGCTGACGGTCAGGCGGGAGCCTTTCGAGACGGCCGCGCTGCCGCGGGCGGATCTCGTGAATGCGAGCTTCAGCCTGCCCTTCTGCCGCCCCGATGCCTTCCCCGCCTTCTGGGGGCGGATCGCGGCGGCGCTGGGGCCCGGCGGGCGCTTCGCCGGCCAGCTCTTCGGCCCCCGAGACGGCTGGTTCGGCGACCCCGGCATCACCTTCCTTCCGGAAGCGGAGGTGCGCAGCCTCCTCGCCCCCTTCGACATCGAACGCTTCGACGAGGAGGAAGACGACGCCGAAACCCCGCGCGGCGAGATGAAACACTGGCACATCTTCCATGTGGTGGCGCGCAAGCGGTGAAAAGAAGGCGGGTGCTATCGGCCCAACAGCCCAACGTGCTCCAGCAATAGGCGTAGAACAGAATCGTACCGTGCCGCTCGCCTGAGATCGGCCACGTTGAATCGACGGGCAATCAAACGGGCTGCCGGTGGTTTGTCGTAATCCGGCCAATGCCTCTTGAGTGCCCGCTTTACCTTGCTTACAGACCTATTTTGTGCCTCTTCTCCTGCATGGAGACGAAGGAACAACCCCTCTAGGTTCGGCCTCAAATAGATTTGCGTAAGGCGTCCGACACCCGTCGGATCACGACCCGCCGCAATGTCCTGTTGTAGACGGTCCGAATCAAGAAGGACCAAACCGGCAGAGAACCGACCCCGTGTTCTGGTACGAATGTCGTATTGCCTTTCAGCGGACTGCACTATAGAAAGGGTATCTCCACCGCTACACACGCGGACGTCAAGATGTACATGACAATCTTCATTGTCGCATAGAAGTTTCAACCATGCGGCAAAGGAACGTTCACTTTCTCCTTCGACGCCGACAAAAATACGCCGCCGTCTCACAACAGCTGCCACCACTCAGCCTATAGTCGGTAGGCCGCCAAGCGCACCGCTGCGATAGAGTTTTTGTAGACCCGCTTTGCGTCGTAATCCAGGAATATCTCGTGCGCCGTAAGCAACTGTTCCGCCATCTTGATCTTTCTCTACGATAAAGGCCTCCTCCTTCTCCAAATCGTCAAGCAAGGCAAGATTGTGTAGCGAGCAGATGAGTAGTGCCCCGTGAGGATTGAGGTCCGGACGCCTAAACCACTCCAAGACCTCTATTGCAAGATCGGCATGTAGATCGGTATCGAGGGCATCCATGATAACTAATCGACCCGTTTCCAATGCAAAATGGATAAGGGGAAACATGAGAACCATATGGCGAGTGCCTGAGGATTCAGAATGTAGTGGCATGTTTAAATCGAGACCAAAATGCTTAAATAGGAGCATTGGACTTCCATCATTATTATCTCCAACACTCATATTTTCAATTCCTATGTCGAATCTCCGCATCCGATCAGAAACAGTTTCTAAATACTTTGGGTTTTCTTTGTAGAATTTGGTGACAGCGTCGGCATCTGGCTTCCATGGATCACTGCCGAGAATATTTGTAGGCACCCCCGAAATTTTTCCGACAATATCTGCAAAAGAGGCGACACCCATCCAAGAGAGCGCAGCAATAGCAGATGCCTTGTCTGGAACGGACTTTAGACGGTCATCGCCGGGTCGCATCCCGGTCTCTTGAGCGACTCGGACGGTTTCACTTCCGTTCCGCTCTAGAATGCGTCGCGGTCTTCCCTTTGGAAATGCATATAGTGCTTCATGCGAAACTCGATCGGCAGCTAGTGTCCCTTCATTCCTTTGGAGGTTGAGGCTATAACGACAAAGGGTATCGGATTCGCCAAGATCATACCAAGGAATCGAGATATCGAAGTCGATTTCTACCAGTGTCTCTCGTGCCCAACTATCGGTAGAGACAAATGGTAGGAAGCCAGCTAGGCCATCTTGGCTTGGCGCACTCGCCACAAACCGGATTACGGTCATGAGCGCCCGTAGGACGGTAGTCTTGCCGGAGCCATTGGGTCCGACGAGTGCTATGACGTTCGGTAAGCGGACATCGGGCCGTGCGGAACTCCGCCGAAAGCATGGTAACTCGGGCGTGGTGCCGGGAATTCGAAAATCGAGCTCGACAGACTGACGAATAGATTGGAAGTTTCCGATGCGAAATCTATGGATCATTTCCCGATCTCGACATTTTTTTGTCAACTCATGGAAATAAAGTGCCCCAATCGTAGTGTCAAGCGTTTGCTCGGCGCCAACCTCCTAAACCGTCTCCGCGATCAGCACGATGCCGGAGAGGCATAGCAGGGCGGTGACGATGCGGTGGAAGAGGGCGGCGTCTATGCGGCGGTAGAGGCGGGCGCCCGTCCAGGCGGCGGCGAGCGCGACCGGCAGGCAGATCGCGGCGGCCTGCAGCGCGGCCAGGTCCATTGCGCCCGACACCGCCATCGCCGCAGCGGCAAGGGTCAGCACGACGAGATTGAAGGGCTGGTAAACCGCGCGCTGGGCGTCGGCGCTGCCGCCCCGGAGCCGGAGCCAGATCACCGGAAGCGGCCCGGACAGGCCTGCAAAGCCGCCGAGCGCGCCGCCGCCGAGCCCGATTGCGGCGTCGGCTGCTCGCGAGGCCGGCGGCGAGGGCAGCCGCCTTGCCATCGAGAGCATCGTGTAGCCGACCAGCAGCAGCCCGACGGCGAGCCGCAGCATGTCCGGCGAGACCACGGCAAGCGCCGCGACGCCGAGCGGCACGCCGGCGATCCCGCCCAGCAGATAGGGCCCGGCGCGGCGGCGGTCGAAGGCGTGGCGCACGAAGAGCGACGCCACCGCCTGCCCGCCGATGGAGACAAGCGCGACCAGCGGCGGCACCGTCCCCGGCTCCAGTGCATGGAACCACACGCCGGCAGCCGCCAGCCCCGTGCCGAAGCCCGCGAGGCCCGTCACGAAGCCGCCGGCGAGCGCCCCCAGCAGCAGGAAAGCGAGCGTCGCGCCGTCAAACGCCATGGCGGCCCGCCGGCGCGGGTGCGGGCACGCGGAAGCCCGGCGTCAGGAGAGCTTCGCCATTGCGCGG
>JAJEAZ010000679.1 GCA_022824105.1 Alphaproteobacteria bacterium | reverse complement strand
GGGAAGGCGGTCGTCACATGGTCCTCCCAGTCGCCGATATGCGGGCGCTCGCCCGGCAACTCGGGCAGCTTCCCTTCCAGGAAGTCGCGGAAGGACCGGCCCGCAACGTCGATATAGCGCCCGTCCCGATAGACGAAATACATCGGCACATCGAGGCAGTATTCCGCGTAGCGCTCGAAACCGAATCCGTCCTCGAAGACGAAGCCCAGCATGCCGCAGCGGTCGGGGTCGGTATCGGTCCAGACATGGGAGCGGAGGCTCAGCCAGTCCGTCAGCCCGCCTTCCTTGAAGGGCGAGTCGGCGAACAGCAGCGTCGTCAGCGGCTGCAGGGCGAGCGACAGGCGGAACTTGTCCACCATGTCGGCCTCGTCGGCATAGTCGAGATTGACCTGCACGGTGCAGGTGCGGAGCATCATGTCGAGGCCGAGCGAGCCGACTGTCGGCATGTAACGGCGCATTACGGCGTAGCGGCCTTTCGGCATCCAGGGAATGTCCTCCCGGCGCCATTTCGGGTCGAAGCCGAGGCCGACGAAGCCCAGGCCCATCGCGTCCCCGACCTGCCGGCACTGGTCGAGATGGTCGTGCACCTCGTCGCAGGTCTGGTGGACCGTCTCCAGCGGCGCGCCGGAGAGCTCGAACTGTCCGCCCGGCTCCAGCGTGATGCTCGCCCTGTCCATGGCGAGCGCGATGGTGTTGCCGGCCTCCCGCTTGGGCTTCCAGCCGAACGCCTCCAGACGGCGGAGCAACTCGCCGATGCCGTCCGGATCGTCATAGCCGGGGCGGGTAAGGTCGGAACGCCGGAAGACGAACTTCTCGTGCTCGGTGCCGCAGCGCCAGTCCCCGGGCGGCTTGCAGCCCTGCTCGAACCACTCCACGAGCTCGCGGCGGTCCTCTATCGCGTCTTGCGCCTCTACCGCCGCAGCCATCGGCCGTTCCTTCGCTTCAAGCCCCGTCTCCCCAGATCGCGTGGCGCATGGAGAGCGCGGCCACGACCGCCGTTTCCGCCCGCAGGATGCGCGGGCCGAGATCGACGAGGCGAACGAAACCGGTTTCGGCGAAAGCGTCAAGTTCCGCCGCTGCAAAGCCGCCTTCCGGCCCGAGCAAAAGCCCGCCCGGAGGGGGCCCCGCCTGCATCGCGCCGCCGCCCGGATGGCAGGCCGCCAGGGGCCGCCCGGCGGGCCAGCCCGCAAGCAGGTCGCGCAGGGGCGCAAGCGGCGCGATGTCCGGCACATCGAGCCGCCCGCATTGCTCCGCCGCCTCGACGGCGATGCGGCGCAGGCGCGCCCCGTTGAGCCGGTCCACCACGCTGCGTTCGCAGACGACGGGCAGGATGCGTGCGGCGCCGAGCTCCGTCGCCTGGCGCACGGCGAGGTCCGCCGCGCCGCGCTTGGCCGGCGCGAAGGCGAGCCGGATATCCGGGGACGCGCGCTGCGGGCGCAGGCGCTGCAGCACCGTCGCTTGCCCCGACCCGCGTTCCAGCGCCGCGATTTCCGCTTCCCACTCCCCGTCCCGCCCGTTGAAGATTGCGAACCGCCCGCCCGCGCGCCGCCGCATCACGCGGCCGAGCCACGCCGCCTGCCCGCCATCCAGCGAAACGGACGCTCCCTCGCGGAGTTCGGCATCGACGAACAGGCGAAGCATCCTTGCTGCCTCTTCCTTACAAGCGCCTGGTGCGCAACCGCTCACGATTCATTGCCCCGAAACGCGCCGGCCACATCCATGCGCGGGTGAAGCACGCGAAGCACCGTAATCCCGCTTTCGCTTCTCAAATAGAACACGACATGCCGGGCGATGGGGAACGATCGCACCGAGGGCGCCACGTCGTCCCGCACGCGCCCGACCTCCGGCGACAGCGCAAGCTTCCGGATGCGGAGTTCCAGTTCGTCAACATAAAGCCGCGCCTGCCTCCGGCCCCAGGTTTCGCGGGTGTAGCGGGCTATATCCCGAAGATCGGCCAGCGCCCGCCGCGTAAGGCGGTAGCCCGGCATCAATCCTGCAGGCCTCGCCTGACAGCCTCGAATGCTTCCGCGCCGTCGACAACCTCGCCGGCCTCCAGATCCTCAAGCCCGGCCCGGACCTCGCGACGAAGCTGTTCGAGCTTGAACCTCCGGTGATCCTCGAACTCATCCACTGACATCAACACGGCCACCGGGCGGCCGTTCTTCGAGATCGCGACCGGCTCGCGCTGCGCTTTCTCCAGAAGCGCGCCGAAATTCGTCTTGGCCTCCGCAGCGGGAACGCACTTCTCCATCATCTGCATCCTCTCCCGTCGTCCAAAGTCGAACATTTTAGTCAATATAATCAATTCGGTCAAAATAGACGAAATGGGCCGGCGCGCTGCTGTCATGCGCGCTCGCGAACGACAGTCCTGTAGATATCGAGAGCCCGCTCGCGCGCTTCCCTGTGGTCCACGATGGGCCGGGGCCAGGTGTCGCCGAGCGTTACCCCCGCTTCCGCCAGGACGGTCTCCGGAGCCTCCCAGGGCGCATGGATCCATTTGTCCGGCAAGCGGCGCAGTTCCGGAAGCCATTTGCGGAGATAGCCGCCTTCGGCGTCGAAGCGCCGCGACTGGGCGACCGGGTTGAAGATGCGGAAATAAGGCGCAGCGTCCGCGCCGCTGCCGGCGACCCATTGCCAGCCGGCGCTGTTGTTGGCGAGGTCCGCATCCAC
>JAJEAZ010000110.1 GCA_022824105.1 Alphaproteobacteria bacterium | reverse complement strand
GTCCTGCGTCTCGGACGGCTGGGCGGCGAGCAGCGCCTGGGCAGACGTGCCGAAGGTGATGATGCCGCGGGCTGCGATGGCCGCGTTCGATCGCAGCGCCCGCGACGGGCCCAGGCGCTGCCGGCGCTCGACGGTGCGGCGCCGCAGCTCGGCGGCCGTCGGCGGCGGGATCAGGATCCGGTTGTCGGCGGAGCGCTCCGGATCGACGTAGCCGGGCTGCCGTCCGCGGCGCAGGTCGTGGCGGAGCTGGCCGGCGGCCTTGCCCTGCGACAGGGCCTCGATCCGCACGGAGATGGCTCGGCTTCCAGGAGTGGAGGGCATGCCGGCTTTCTACCGCGGCTCTGCGAAACGCAATCAGCGGATTGCGGTACAACCTACTAGCCGTAACTGCGTTACGTCCAGCAGGCGAAGGGGGAGAGCAGCCGCCCATCCCCCTTTCGAAACCCCCTCGTCGAGGGGCCGGCCCCTCCGGCTCGCAAGCTCGCCTACCCCGCACGGGCGCTCCGCCCCGCAACCCAGGCGAGGGGCCTCCTGCCCCCTCGACCCCTGGCCAAGGGCCGGCCCTTGGATCCCGCCGCCGCCCTGCCTGCGGGACCGCGGACCGGCCGTGTGCTGGCTCATCTTTGCGGGGCTGCGAAGCCCTGCATCGGCCCTAGTTGATGCCCGTTACGTAACGGAGGCGGCCGGGCCAGCGGATCACGATCGCCGCCACCCAAAGGCCGACCATCCATTGGGTGTTCGCCTTGTCGTCATGCTCGTTCCCTCAGTCCGGCAGTTCGTCGAAGCGCAGCTCATCCGGATGAGCCGCCTCCCAGGCGCGTCGCCGGACCTCCTCGACCGGAAGATCGGGAGATGGGCTTGTCTGCCGAGCGATGGATCCGTCGCCGCCGGACAGTTCGGCCGCCAGATCGCCGAGCGCCTGAACGGTCTCGACCTGGCGCTGCTGGATCTCCGCGCGCAGCCGGGACCGCTTTGCGGACGGCAGATCGCTCCACCACTTCTCCTCGTTCAGCCGCCGGTCGGCCTTCGTGCCTGGGATCAACGGCGGCGCCGTGCCGACAGCCGGGCGCTCGGCGTAAGGGTTCACCAGTTCTCCCTCCTCAGCCGCCACCCGCGCCTCGTCCAGGCTCTTCCAGCGCCAGTTGAAGCGGACGGCGACGATCTTCCGCCCCTGCTTTTCGGGGGTCATCCGCACGACCACGGTGCCGAAATCGTTGACGCTCTTGAGCGCCGGCCTAAGAATCCGTTTTCGGAAGTCGTACCAATCCAAGTAGCGACCTTCGACACCGAGCACTGTCCGCAGCTCGTCGAGGTCGTAGCGCCACCAGGTCCGGTTCAGCCGCTTCTTGTCGGCCAGGGCGGCGTAGAGGCGGCTGGCCCGGCCCGGCATCCGGTGCGCGGCCTCGGTCTCGATCCGGGCGAATGTCGTCGGCGTCCGCAGCGCCTGGACCGCAGCCGGCGTGATCAGCAGGCGGGCGGTCTCCTCCCCCTTCTCCAGGTGCCACTCGGCCAGCAGCACCGCCCCCCAGGGAGCCCCGCGATACTCGCCGCCGATCTGCAGGCCGGTCAGGCGCTCCAGGCACACCTGCAGCCAAGCATTGTCGCCGCGGCTCCCGGGGCCTCGAAGCCGCTTGGCCTGCACCTCCAGCCAGACGGAATTGTCGACCTGCGCCGGCACGTGCCGCTCGTCGAGGATGGCGGCGATCTCCCACAGGACCGCGGTCATGGCTGGCGTCAGGGCTGCTGAGGAGCGCGGCGAGATCAGGGCCGACGACACGGTGATGAGATTATCTATTTTCGACATTTCGGACATATTAACCTGTATTTTGTCCGGTTTCAATTCCGGTGACCCCCGCCCAAGTGTCCGGTTATCCCCGCCCAAGTGTCCGGTGTTATCCCGCCCAAGTGTCCGGTTATCCCCGCCCAAGTGTCCGGTTATCCCCGCCCAAGTGTCCGGTTTTACCCCGCCCAAGTGTCCGGTTTTCGCCGACAGTGTCAGTGTCGTTAGTGTCCAGTGACCGTAGACACTACGACACTGGACACTGGACACTAACGACACTGGCGAAATGAATTTCGCCGACACGGCGGCCGCGGCCGCCTGCTCGCCGAGGCTCGCGAAGCCGCCTCACGGCGGCGGGCACTCCGCTCCGCCGGCGGGCCCCCCTGAGCCATCCGGCTCCGCTCCGTGCCCAAGTCGAGCGGCTAACGCCGCACGTATGCCTCCGGCGAAGGCTCGCAAGCTCGCCCGCCGGCCCGGGCGGCAGGACCGGATCCTCAACCTCTACGCTCCGAGAGACCGAACCGGTCGAGTTCGTTGAGAATGACTCAAGGGCGCCGAACGGCCGGCCTTCAGGCTCCACTGCCCGAGTTTCGGACAGATCCGCGCCTTGAAGCGGCGAAAACGGCTCCCAGAGGCCCCCTGGAGGCGCGGAAGGAGGGTCGGACGATGTTCGGCCCGTCCCGACGCCGACGTCGCTGTACGGGCGCTTATCGGGCCTCTCCGGCGAAACCGGCCGGTTTCGCCCTTCAGCGCCGCGCCGGAACGGCGCTCCCTTGACGGACGTGGTCAAAATTGACAACATTCCGGGCATGAACCAGGACACGAGGCCGGTCGGCTGGGTCAGGGCGGCGCGAAAGACGTTCCAGTCCTTCCCCGCCGCCGTGCGGGACCGGGTCGCCGCCGCCCTGACGATCGCAGCCGAAGGCGGCAAGGCGGACATCGCCAAGCCGCTGAAGGGCTTCGGGCCGGGCGTCCTGGAGATCGCCGTCCGCTACCGGACGGATGCCTGGCGGGTGGTGTACGTGACGGAGGCGGCGGGCCGACTCTGGGTGCTCCATGCGTTCCGGAAGAAGTCGAAGACGGGGATCAAGACGCCGAAGGCCGAGCTCGACCTGATCGGGGCCCGGCTGGCGCGGCTGAAAAGGGAGCTGAAGCAATGAGCGGGACCGATTTCGAGCTGGTTGAGGGCAGCGGGAACGTCTTTCGCGATCTGGACGATCCCGACGCGGACCTGAAGCAGGCCAAGGCGATCCTCGCGGCGCGCATCGTTTCGGTGCTGGACGACCGCGGGCTGTCGGTGAGAAAGGCCGGCGCGCAGACCGGCTTCGCCGCGGCGGACTTCTCGCGCGTTCGCAATGCGGACCTGGGGCGCTTCACGCTGGACCGCCTGATAAGGATGCTGTCGGCTCTCGACTGCGGCCTTCGGGTGTCCATGCGGGTGGACAGGAGACGGGAGAGCGGGACGGCGGCGGCGATCCCGGGCTGACAGCCCGGATGCGCGCCCCGGAGAGCGCTCATTTGTCCAAATACTCAGCCCACAGCTCGCGCGTGATCTCGGAAACCGTTCTGCCTTCCTCGGCCGCCCGGATCCGGATCCGGCGGTGCAGCGCTTCTTCGATTTCGGCATTAAGGCGCCGCTTCTTCCCGTCTTTCCCGGTCACTGCCTCCTGAAGGAACTGCTCGCGGGCTTCCGCCCCCCTGCTTGGCCGTCTGGTTGAAAGCGTCATCTCCTGTCTCCTGCTGCCAGAGTCTGCAGTTCGGTTGCCACCGCATCGATTTCGTCTCGGGCCTGGGCGTTGTCGGCATCGAACACGGTCAGGCCGGCCGCCGCAGTCCGAGGATAGACTTGCCGCTGAACGACCTCTGCAGCGAGGATTGGCAAGCCGTGTTCGCCAAGCGCTGAGCGCACATCGGAGCCAAGCTTGGTTCCGGCGATCTTCCGGGTGATCACGAACGCTGCCCGGGGAGTGCCGTCCGCGATCTCCTGACGCGCCTGGATTGCCTCGACAAGGTCGGCCGTCGCCCAGATGTCGTAGGGCGACGGCTGCACCGGAATCAGGACGACATCGCTTGCCTTGATAGCGGCCGCCAGCATGCTCTCCAGCTTCGCGGCGCCGTCGATAACAATGAAATCATAGGACTCGGCCATGCTGGCGAGCGTTTTCAAGCTGCCTGCCCGGTCAAGCGCCACCAGCGGCACAGGGTTCTCCCGGTCTGCAGCGTGCCAGTCTCGGGCGCTTCCCTGCGGGTCGCTGTCAACGATAAGCACTCTGCATCCGCAATCGTGCAGGGAGCGCGCCAGATTGGTGGCGAGTGTTGTCTTGCCGCTTCCCCCCTTGGGGTTCAGGATTGCCACGACAGCCATGACGCTCAAATGTTCAAATACTCAACAGCGCGTATACTCAAGTGAGTAGAAGTGTAAACGCTCAAACGATCCGGGCGCGCAGATCCCGCAACTCATCCGTCGCGGCCGTATCCTCGCGGCAAGTCCAGATCCTCCAGCGCCTCGAGGTCGATCCCGTCGAGGGTCTCCAGCGCCTCGTCCAGCATCTCCGCCGTCGACGACGACTCCAGCGACTCCGGCAGCGCCTCGCGCCAGGCCCGGCACTCCTCCCGGATCCGGATGATCTCGCCGGCCGCGTCGCGCAGCCGCCTGGCGCGCGACCTGCGGTCCTTCGGCGTGCGGTAGGCGATCTTCGCCTCGCCCTGCCGCCGGCGCTGCCGCCAGCGGCGCTGCCTCTCGGCGTTGCTCAGCGCCATGCTGCTGCCTCCTTGATCGCCGTTATGTAACGGAGGCGGAGGCGGCTGTCGAGACCTGTCGATCAGCGCGGCGCTAGGGGCGGCCGGACCGAGGGGAGTCAGCCTGGCCAGCGGATCGGACGGCGAGCTTCCCGGCGCTAGTCAGTCGTCGGGCCGGGCCGCACAGCGGGCGATGAAATCAGAGACTTCCCCGCGCAGCTCGCTGACGCGGGCCGGCGAAAACTCGCTGTTGCTGTTGATCTCCGACCAGTGCGCCTGCTCGGCGATCGCTTCGCTCACCCTGTCCGGCCGGGCGAAAAACCCGCCGGCGTCGGTCTCAAACCGCCAGCGGCCGTCGTCGACTTCGACCTCCCACTTCCCGGAGAGGAAATGTTCGGCGGCCTGGACGAAGGCGGCCTGGACGAAGGCGGTCCGGTCGAAGGCGGTCCGGTCGAAGGGTGTCCGCGCGTTCATGCCCTTCCCTTTCACCGGCCGGCGGGCAGCTCCCGGCCGGTCCAAGTCGACCAGGAACAGCGAGCGCTGGTCATGGCGGAATCCTACCGGGAGCGTATCTCGAATACACCCAAGCGTACACTGGGTTTCGGAGGGTGTTTGAGAATGACTCAAGCGGGCCGGCCTGCAGGCTCCCAGACCCAAGAAAACGGACCGGTTCGCGCCTTGAAGCGGCGAAATCGGCTCCCAGGAGCCTCTGAGAGGCACGGAAGGAGGGTCGGACGATGTTCGGCCCGTCCCGACGCCGACGTCGCTGTACGGGCGCTTATCGGGCCTCTCCGGCGAAACCGGCGGTTTTCGCCTGCAAACGCCCCCGGCGGATCGGCCCGCAGGCCTCTCAGGGCGAGAACGACAGATCCGGCGACGGGAACGGCTCCGGGGATTGCTCCGCTGCCTCCAGGCGCTCGGCAGCCTGCCTGAGCCGCCGGCGGAGGTCGGCCGAAACCCGGCCTGAAGCCAGCGACCGCGCGGCAGTCAGCGGAGTGTGGCCCAGATCGTCGCGCAGCTCCGGATCGGCCCCGGCCCGGAGCAGGCGGCCGACCGCGGGAGCGTGGCCCTGCCGCGCCGCCAGGTGCAGTGCTGTCTGACCTCTCCCGCGCTCGACCGGACGGTCCGGCTCCGCTCCCTCGGCCAGCGCCTGCTCCAGGGTCGCCGAGTTCCCGGACATCGCGGCCGAAACCAGCAGCCGGTGCGCTGCGCGCTGCCGCAGCTCGGTCGCCGCCGGGGCCGGCAGGGCGTCCGCCGCCTCCAGTTCCAGGCGCTGCCGCGCAGCCTTCTCCCGATCCAGCTCCGCGGTCAGCTTGGCGACCTGCCTGGCGAGGCGCTCCAGCACGAGGCGGCAGCGGGCCGAGAACCGGCGCAGATCCTCCCAGACCGCCGTCGTCCAGCTGCGCCCGGAAAGCTTCGGGCCGACTTCCTCCCAGCGATCGAGGCGGAACCTGCGTCCCTGCCTCCAGGCGCCGGGCTCCCGCATCGGCTCGACCAGCTCCTCGGCGATCGCATCGACGGCCAGATCCCGCGCCGCGGCCGCCTCGTCGTCGACCTCGATCCTTGCCCGGCTTTCCGCCTCCAGCCGGGCCAGCTCCTTCCTCTGCCGGTCGGCGGACGCCTTCAGCTCCGCTTCCTGCTCCTGCCTCCGCTTCAGGAGGTCCTGCTCGGCCCGGCGGATCCCCTGCTCGCGCTGCAGCAGCTCGGCCTCCCGGCGCCTGAGGCCGCCGGTCAGCAGCGAGCTGGGCGACATCCGCCGCGCCTCGATCTCAGCTTCCTCCTGCCGGAGCGCGCCGATCCTGGCCTCGGCGGCCTTCAGGCGCCTTTCGTAGACCTGCAGCCGCTTGGCCTCCTTCGCGGTCAGCTCGGCCTTGGCCTCCAGCTTCCCGATCCGGCGCTGCAGCGTCGCCTCCTTCTCGCGCTCGGCGGCGATCGAGGCCTCGATCGCTTCCAGCTCTGCCGGCAGATCCCGGTGCAGCTCCCTGACCGAGCGGTTCACCCAGTTCGCAGTCGGCTCGCCGGCCTCGATCCGCTGCAGCTTCGGCACGCCCCGCTCGATCCCGGGGACCAGCTCGGCGGCGGCCTGCGCCGCAAGATCCTGGATCTCGCTGCCGGAAATCTCTTTCGAAAGCGGCCGGCCGCTTTCCGTGCGGCAGTCCCAGACGACATGGGCGTGCGGCGCCGCCTCGTCGGCGTGGACGACCAGGCCCAGCACCTCGACGCCGTAGCGTCGGCCGATCGCGCCGGCGACCGCCCGGTAGACTGCGTCCTGCGTCTCGGACGGCTGGGCGGCGAGCAGCGCCTGGGCAGACGTGCCGAAGGTGATGATGCCGCGGGCTGCGATGGCCGCGTTCGATCGCAGCGCCCGCGACGGGCCCAGGCGCTGCCGGCGCTCGACGGTGCGGCG
>JAJEAZ010000143.1 GCA_022824105.1 Alphaproteobacteria bacterium | reverse complement strand
TGCCGCACCTGCCGTTCTGCCTTACCCGCTCCGGAGAACTCGTCGCGGTCGCGCGCCTCGAGCCCGCCGTGCTCGACGGCCGCACCCCCGGAAAGCTCGACCAGATCCTCCATCGCTGGCAGAGCCTGCTGTCGCAGCTCTCGCCCGACACGCGCTTCTACTTCTACCTGCTCCGGAGGCCCGGAGCCCTCGATGCCGTCAAGGGCCTCTCCGGCGTCGCGGACCTCTCACAGCGCCGGCGCCGAGACTTCCTGTCGCAACGCCTGCAGCACGTCGACGCCTACGTGGCCTGGTGCCACAATCCGCGCATGGCGCAGGCCGCCCGCGCCGGCGCGAACGGCGGCAGGTGGTGGCTGGACGCGCCCCGCGCCTGGCTGCGGCGCCGGCGCAATCCCCACGTCGCCACCTACCTCGAGGCCGCCGTCGAACGGGCGGCCTTCGACTTCGCCCAGACCGTCGCGGCGACCTCCGCGCTCGTCGAGGACGCCACGCCGCTCGAGCTGCTCGAGCCCGGCCCCGCGTCCGCCTTTCTCTCCGAACTCGTCAACCGCCCCGGCACGCCCTGGACGGGCGATCCCACACGGACCGCTCTCGGCTGGCAACTCGCGCTCTCCGAACTCGAGGCCGAGCGCCGCCACCTGCTCCTCGACGGCGAGCCCGTCCTGCTCTACTCCCTTCTCTCCCCCCCTGTGCAGGCCCGGGCCAACCTGCTCCACGACCTGGCCCGGCTCGATGCACTCATGACCGTGTCGCTCGAATGGCGGCCCTACGCCCTCGGCAAGGCCCGCGGGAAGATCCGGAGCGCGCAGCGCCACTTCTTCCAGAAGCGTTACTCGATGATGGCCCACATGCAGGACGCTCAGGGCACGGCCGCCGCCATGGTCGACTCCGCCGCGGACTCCGAGTCCGCGCGCCTCGGGGACGCGCTCGTCGAGCTCGAGGCCGACGGCATCGCCTACGGCGACATCTCGCTCACCATCGCGCTGCACGGCGACCTGTCCCGCACCGAGCGCCTCGACGCCGACCTCCGCCGCATCTTCGGCGCGAGCGACGCCAAGGTCGTCCGCGAGGCCTACGGCCAGCTTCCGGCGTGGTTCTCGCGGCTCCCGGGCCAGCCGCGCCAGCGCCAGGTCCGCTCGATCTTCGCGAGCGCCGGCGTCGCGGCCTGCCTCGCTCCGATCTTCGGCGCCCCGAGGGGCACGCCCCGGAGCGGGCATCTGGACCGGCCCGCGCTCGCCGTCTTCGAGACCCGCTCGCGAACCCCCTACCACTACGACCTCTTCGCCGGCGACGTGGGCCACACCCTCATCCTCGGCGCGACCGGCGCCGGCAAGAGCTTCCTGCTCAACTTCCTCCTCGTGCAGGGGCTGCAGTACGACCCGCGCGTCCTGATCCTCGACCTCGGCGGCTCGTACCGCTGGCTCACCCAGTTCCTGGGCGGCGGCTACCTCGAGCTCTCGCCCGAGACCGGCGCCGATGTCGCGCTCCGGCCCTTCTCGCTCCCGGCCGGCGAACGGACCTTCAACTTCCTCACCGGCTGGGTAACCCGCCTGCTCCGGCTCGGAGGCTACGCGCCGACGGGCGACGATCCCTCCGAACTCCGCGAGCGCGTCCAGGACCTCTACGCCTTCCCCCCGGAACGGCGCACCCTCGGCGCCTTCGTGCGCAGCCTGCCCCGGCCGATGTGGCCCGCGCTCAGCCGCTGGCACGGCGACGGCGCATGGGCCCGCTACTTCGACAACCCCGGCGGCGACGAGCTCCGGCTCGACGACTGGCAGGTCATCGACCTGGCCGGAGCGGCCGAGCACGAGGACCTCTGCCAGGCCGCGCTCTTCTACCTGCTCGAACGCATGCGCCTCGCGCTGGACGACCCGGCCGACGTCGCCCGCGTCAAGCTCATGGTCGTCGACGAGGCCTGGAAGTACCTCGCCGATCCCGCCGTGCTTGGTTATCTCGCGGAGGCCGCGAAGACGTGGCGGAAGCGCAACGCCGCCCTGATCCTCGCGACCCAGTCCGCCGTGGACCTGACCGCCACCAGGGGGGCGGCGGCTCTGCTCGAGAGCATGCCCACGAAGCTGTTCCTTGCGAATCCGGACCTCCCGCAGGACGTCGCCGACGTCTTTCGCCTCAACGAGACCGAGATGCGGACGATCCGCGAGCTCCTGCCCAAGCGCGAGCTGTACCTGCGGCGCGCCCAGGCGGCCGGGATCCTGCGCCTCGAGGTCGATCCCGAAAGCTACTGGCTCTACACGTCCTCGCCCGTCGACGCCGAGCGCCGCGCCGCGGCCGTCGACGCCCACGGCCTCGAGGAGGGCCTCAAGGCCCTTGCACGACCACAGTGAGGGGAGAGAGAAGGCCATGACCGCACGACATTTCGCAACGCTCGCCGGCGCGGGCCTCGCTGCCGGCCTGGTCCTGGGCATCCTCTTCACCTGCAGCGCCGCGGCGACCGCGCTTTCCGGAGGTCCGGTCTCCCACTCCACGCACGCGCTCGCCGTCGAGATCTATCAACTCGCCTTCCTGCTGGCCATCGCCATCGTGGTCGGCGCACACGTCGGCCAGAACCTGACCGTCGCCCTGAGAGATATCCGGCGCGAGCTCCGCCGCCTCGGGCGCCCGGGCAACGATCCCCTTTCCTCCACGCGGGAGGACTCGAAATGACCAGACCGCTCGCCGCCGCCCTCCTCTTGTCGCTCTCCCCCGCGGCCGCCGCCGGCCAGGACCCCCACATCCTCGTGCTCGAGGACACGCCCGCGCAGACGGTGTTCGAGATCACCACGCGCGTCCGCCACACCACCGTCATCACGCTGCCCGCGCACGAGACGATCCTCGACTTCGTCGTCGGCGACGCCGAGTACTGGCATCTGTCCGGATCCGCCAACGTCGCGTTCCTGAAGCCCGTCGAGGCCGCGGTCGCCACCAACGTCGCGCTCGTCTGCGAGTCCGGACGCATCTATTCGTTCATGGTCGCCGAGCGCTCCGACGCGGAGCCGCATCTCGTCGTGCGCTTCGGCGGAGCGGGCGCCGGCGCCGAAGCGGCCGCCGTCGCCATGGGGGCCGACGGTGCCCACGAGCCCGCCTTCGTCCCCCGTTCGAGCATCCAGGGCTACCAGGCCATCGCCGAACGGGCTCAGCTCGCGGTCGCCGAGGCGCGCGCCGAGGCGCAGGAGCAGATCGACGCGTTCCGGAGCGACTACCCCACCCGTCTGCGCTGGCCCTACCGCCTCGACGAGGAGGCCGTTCGCTGGCCGTTCCTCGTCGAGGGCATGTGGCACGACGGGGAGTACACCTATCTCCGGTCGATCGCCCAGGAGACCCCCGCGCTCTACGAGATCAAGGACGGCGAGCCGAGCCTCGTGCCCTACGACCTGACCGAGGACGGGCTCTACGTCGTGCGCCGCATCATCGGCCCCGGCTGGCTTCAGATCGGCGAGGAACGCGTCCGCTGGCGCTGGACGCCGCCCAATCCCTTCGGCGGCTGAGGAGGCCCCATGTCCAGCTGGAAACAGCGCATCCCGAAGCCCGCCGGCGCGCTGCCCGGAGGCCTCGTTACCAAGCTCGGCATCGGGCTCGGCACCGTCCTCGTCCTGGCGCTCGTCCTCAGCGTCGGGTCCGGCGAGGAAGACGACCCGGCCGGTGCGCCCGCCCCGGCCCCTCCACAGGCGCCCGCGCCCGGAGGGTCCGTCGAACCTCAACTCCAGACCCAGGTCGACCGCGAACGGCAGCGGCAGCAACAGGCCGCCGCCGCCCTGGCGGCCGAGGAGGCAAGAGCGCGCGCCGCCGCCCTGCTGGCCGCAGGATCCGGAGACGCCCCGCCGCCCGCCGTCGATCCCGTGACCGGCGAGATCGAGGATCCCGAGGAAACCCAGATCCGGAGAACGTTCCGGCTCGAGAGCCTGGACCGCCGGCTCCGCTCGCTCCGGGCCGAGCCCGTCGCCCTGAGCTTCCGCGATGCTAGCCGCGGAGGCGGAGGCCCCGCCGCCGGTGCCATCGCCGCGCCCGCGGCAACCACCGCGCCCGCTTCCGCCGATCCCATGACCGACCTGCTTCAGGCCCTCCAGGACCCCGGCGCGCTCCCGCCGTCCGAAACGCCCGCGCCGGGCACGCTCGACGTGCCGCTCCCCAACTCCGGCGACCTGCCGGACTACGCCAACCCGCCCCGCCTCGTCACGCCCGACGATCCCGCGGGCTGGGAGCGCGTCTACGAGGGCAGCTTCCTCGAGGCCGTCCTCGTCAACCAGCTCGACGGCGAGTTCCCCAGCCCCGTGCTCGCCATGGTCGCCGTCCCGTTCCGCTCCGCCGACCGCCTGCGCGTGCTCATCCCGCGCGGAAGCCGACTCATCGGCACCGCCCAGGCCGTCGCGGGCCGCGACCAGTCGCGCCTCGCCGTGGGGTTCCACCGGCTCATCCTGCCGGACGGCCGGTATGTCGCGCTCCGCTTCCAGGGCCTCAACCAGATCGGCGAGGGCGCGCTCCGCGACCAGGTCGACCGCCATTTCTGGTCCACCTTCTTCGCGGCCGGCGCCGTCGGCCTGCTGAGCGGCCTCAGCTTCCGCGCCGATCCGTACAGCCCCCAGGCCGCCATCGGCGCCGGCATGGCCCAAACCTCGATGCAGATCCTCGAACCCTATCTCAACCGCCTGCCCACCATCACCATCCGCGCCGGCCACCGCCTGCGCGTCTGGTTCACCAACGACGTGCTCGTGCCCCGCAGCTACCACACGGGAGGACTGCCATGAAACCCCTCGTCCGCCAGCTCGCCATCGCGGCCGCCCTGCTCGCTCCCGTCCCCGCGCACGCGCAGATCCCGATCATCTCCGACCTCGGGGCCATCGCGCAGCGCGGCATCATCATCGCGCAGCAGCTGACCCAGATCGGACACCAGGTCACCAGCATCGCCACGCTCCGGCAGCAGTTCGACGAGCTCGAGGACCAGCTCGAGCACATGCGCGACGAGGCCCTCGGCGAGGTCGGAGCGCTGACATCGTCCTTTCAGCAGCTTTCCTCCGCGCCGGCCGACCTCCTCGACCAGACCGTCGGCTGGGCCAACACCTTCACCGGAGACACGCGCACCCTCGCGAACGCCGTGCTCGGCATGGGCTCCAACAGCGCCTCGCTCGTCAACCACTGGCAGACCGCGCTCGCCGCCGCGGACTCCGTGGACGAGAGCGACATCCGCGCCCTCTTTCCGAACGACACCGCCCACGCCGCCGCCTTCGCCGAACAGTGGCGCGAGCGGCGCGACGCCGTCGAACGGCGGCAGGCCGTCGACTACGCCGTCTTCGAGGCCGCCGGGCGCCTTTCCGAAACCCTCGCCACCGCCCAAGCCTCGCTCACCGGCCTCCGCGGCGAGACCAACCTCTCCAACACCGCCCTCCAGCAACTCCAGGTCGCCAACCAGCTGACCGGGAGCGAGGTCGACCTCGCCCTCGCCCAGCTCATGGCCCTCAGCTCCGTGCAGGACGGGCTCGAACGCCAGGAGGAGGAGCGTCGCGAACGGATCCGCCTCCAGCAGTGGGCGGCCGACATCGCCGCCTGGCAGCAGCGGATGAACCAGATCCGCACGGCTTCGGCCAGCCGCGACTACTTCAACGTTCTCAAGCTGAACAACCCGTGATCGTCCAGGTTCCGCCCCCGACCACGCCCACCGTCACCCAGGTCCCTCCTGACCAGCTCGACAATCTCGCCGGGTTCCTCGACAACGCCCTCAACGGGATGCTCGACCCCGCCCCGATCCTCGCCATCGGCCTCGACCTTTGGACCGGGCTCGCCTCGATCATCGTCGTCTGGACCGGGCTCAGGATCGCCTACAGCGGCGACTTCAAGGCCTGGGAGCTCGTCCGCCTCGTCTTCGGGATCGGCATCCCCCTCTGGATGCTCGAGTTCTACACCGCCCCCCTCCCCGGCATGACCCTCAGCTTCCCCCGGACCATCACCGGCGGCGGCGACTTCATCGCCAACCTTGTCTCGGCCGACATCGGCCAGGTCATGTTCGACGCGCTCCGCGACATCTGGAGCGACATGACCAACCGCGTGAGCGGCACCAACTTCAACATCCTGAGGCTCGGCAGCGTCATCTACGAACTCCTCATGCAGCTGACCATCGTTCCGCTGCTGCTCGTCGCCTTCACGCTGATCTTCGCCGTCTCCTACGCCCAGGTGCTCTGGGCCAAGATCGCGATCGCCCTCCTCATCTTCCTCGGCCCGATCTTCATCCCTTGGCTCGTCTTCCAGCCCATGGCGTTCCTCTTCTGGGGCTGGTTCAAGTCCATGTGGACCTTCACCCTCTACAGCGTCCTCGCCCACGCCATGCTCCGGCTCTGGGGCGCGCTCGGCCTCAACTACCTCGAATCCCTCAACCAGGCCGTCCAGAACGGAGAGCTGCACCTCGTCTCCAACATCGGCCTGCACACGATCTTCCTGATGATCGCCGCGCTGCTCGCGACCCTGAAGATCGGCTCGCTCGCCAACATGCTCGTCACCGGCAGCGGCGCGCCGAGCTCCGGCCTGCTCGGCATGATCGGCACCGCCACCATGGGCGCCGCCGGCGCGTCCAAACTCATCACCGCCACCGGACCCAGCCGCGCACTCAGGGGAGGAGGCTGACGCCATGGCCCGCACGAAGAAATCCGATCCCGGCAAGGAGTTCGTCGACATCTGGGCTGAGCAGGTGACCTCCAACCGCCACCTGCGCCTCGCCGTCGTCGGGCTCGGGACCGCGCTGCTGCTCGTCCTCGTCGCGCTGGTCCGCCTCGCGAACGTCGAGGCGCCCAAGCCCATCGTCATCCGCGTCGACGACATCGGCCGCGCCGAGGCGCTCGCGTACGACGCCGTCGAAGCCCAAGCCGATCCCCTGGACCCGACCACCAAGTACTTCCTCAACCAGTTCCTGGTCGACTTCTACAGCCGCCGCCCGGCCACCGTGCAGACCTCCTGGTCGCGCTCGCTCCGGTTCCTACAAGCGAGCCTCGCCCGCGCCACCTTCGACGCCGAGAGCGCTGCCGTCGCCCAAGTCGCCGCCGGCTTCAGCGACGAGGAGCTCCAGGTCTCCAACGTCGTTCTCCGAATCCTGCCGAACCCGCAGCCGCCCCATTCCGCCCAGGCGGACTTCGACATCGTCACGCTCGAACAGGGACAGGAGGCCTCCCGCGAACGCTGGACCGCCTCGATCCAGTTCTATTTCCTCGAGGACGCCGTGCCCCCCGACCTCCTGCCCTACAACCCGCTCGGGCTCGTCATCAGCTATCTCCAAGCCGACCGCGCGCAGGCCTTCTGAATGCCCGCGCCCGCCGCCGCCGCCATCCCCCACCTCGGGAGCCGGTCCGAGGCCATCGAGGCGCTCGGCTGGTCCCGGCGCGACGCCGAGTGGATCGCGCTCGTCTGCCTCCACAGCGGCGCGTTCGTACGGTCGCAGTTCTGCGACTTCCACGGCTGTCATCGCCAGTACGCGCTCCGGCTCGTCCGCCGGCTCACCGAGCGCGGCGTCGCGCGCGAACACCCCCTTCCCGACAGCCGCCAGCGCTTCTGCCACATCCTGGCCAAGCCCCTCTACCGCGCACTCGGCATCGCCAACGTCCGCCACCGCCGCCTCGTCTCCGGCGCGATCCTCTTCCGCCGGCTCCTGTCCCTCGACATCGTGCTCAAACATCCCGGCCTGCCCTGGCTGCCCACCGAGCACGACAAAGTCGCCTACTTCGTGAGCCTCGGCATCGATCCCGAGCTCCTGCCCCGGCGCACCTACCGCAGTCCCCGCGGCGCCGGCACCACGACACGCCACTTCGCGCTCAAGCTCCCGATCGCCGGCGACCGCGTCATCGCCCACTTCGTCCACACCGATCCGGGCCACGAGACGGCGTCGGCGCTCCGCACCTGGGGGGGCGCGCACCGCCGGCTCTGGGAAGCCCTCCGCGCCGTCGGCGTATCCGTCCACGTGGTCGCCATCGGACGCTCGCTCGCCGCCCTGGATCGCGCCAAGCCGGTACTCGCGTCCTGGCTCGCGCCGTCCTCGGCCGAGCCGCTTTCGCCGGACGAGATCGATCAGCTCAACCTCATCGAGGACGCGCTCCTCGCGCAGGACCACGCCGCGCTCCGCGCGTGGGGAGGCTTCAGCCAGGCCGTCCGCGTCGCCGCGCCTCTTCGACGCCGCGCCCTTGCCCAACGCGGGGCGGGCTTCGGCATCGACGGCTACCGGACGCACGTCAGCCGGAGGCTCACCGATGACCCGCTCCTCGGCTGATCCGGACCTCCCCCAGGGTCTTCGGACCGCCGCGCGTGCCGTTCCGGACGCTTCCCGGGGGCGTGACTGCGACAGCCACCCCCCTGTCACACTTTTCCGTCCACCGCCGTCACACGCACCGGAGTCGGCATCTCTCTCCCCCTTCTGTGGTTGCCAGCCTTTCCACCGACTCCGCCGTGCCGTTCTGGAACGGAACGGCGGGATGGGAGCGACCCCGCCGTTTCGTTGTCCGAAACGGCCCCCCGGGCCGGCTCCGCGCTGCGTGGCCGTCACACCGGGGGGTCGGGGTCGCTCCCATCCCACTTATCCCTGCGGGAAGGCTTTGCGGTCGCCTAGGGCGACCGGGGCAGTCGCGTGAGCGCGCTCGTACGCGTGATCGGTGCTGCAGCGGGCTGGACCGCCGCCCACGTTCTCCCCGCGCTCGCCCGCGCGCTGACCTGGCGGGCCGTGCTGGCGTTCGTTCTCGGGTCCGCGGCCCTCGCCTGGGCCGCCTCCTCCCGGCCGTTCCCCGCTTCCGGCGCCAACCCGATCCTCGACCTCATCGCGATCGAGGATCCCGCCGCGTACCGCGTCATCCGGGCGTGGTTTCTCGTGGCTCCCGGGGCCGCCGTTTTCGGGTCCGTCCTTCTCATCACCGGCGCCTGGCGCGTCTGGATCGAATCGCGGCGGACCTCCGGCCGCCGGGGGCGGGGCGTCCTGCCGCCCTGGCCGGCCGACCCGGCCGACGACGCGCCGAGCCTCGTCGTCGGCGAGCTGCACCACCCCGTCGTCCCGGCCGAGATCGTCCAGCCCGAGTGGCTCACGATTCCCGAGAAGGGGCTCTACACCGGCCTCGCGATCTTCGGCGCGATCGGGACGGGCAAGACGTCCGCTTGCATGAATCCGTTCGCCCGGCAGCTGCTCGGCTGGCAGGCCGGCGACGAGACGAAACGCGCGGCCGCCCTGGTGCTCGAGGTGAAGGGGGACTTCTGCTACGACATCCACGACATCCTGACCACAGCGGGGAGGGAGAGGGACTACATCGAACTCGGGATCGGCGGCCGTTGGCAGTGGAACCCCCTCGACAGCGACCTCGACTCCTACTCCCTGGCCTACACCGTCGCGACCCTCCTCAACCAGCTCTTCGGCCGGAGCAAGGAACCGTTTTGGCAGCAGGCCTACACCAACCTCGTGCGCTGGATCATCGAGCTCCACCGCGCGCTGCCCGATCCCTGGTGCACTCTCCGCGATGTCTACCGCTGCGCCATCGATCCGAAGCGGTTCGCCCGCACGATCGAAAAGGCCAGGCGCAACGCCGGCCTCGTCCCGCCCAACACCCTCGAGCTCGACGGCGGGATCTGGAAGCAGCAC
This sequence comes from Alphaproteobacteria bacterium, assembly GCA_022824105.1. Classification (GTDB taxonomy): domain Bacteria; phylum Pseudomonadota; class Alphaproteobacteria; order Bin95; family Bin95; genus Bin95. The sequence goes on along the minus strand of JAJEAZ010000143.1, from coordinate 20,579 downwards.
TACGCAACGCTCGACGCGTGGGATTGGAAGCCGGCCGGGCCGGGGCGCTTCGTGGCCCGGGCCGACGACGACCTCGTCGACCGGCTCACCGAACTCGGCCTCAAGTGGACGACGCCCGATCCCCCGGCGCCCGCGGGCGACCTCGCCGACCGCGTCGCCGCCGTCGAACGCTGGTACAAGCACGACTGGATGGAGCTCGACACGAAGCTCCGGACCTCGATCGTCGAGGGCGTGAGCACCTTCCTGGCCATGTTCGACCTGCCCGACGTCGCCCGCGTCTTCTGTCCCGACAGCCCGAAGTCGCGCAAGCCGCCGCCTTCGGTCGAGGACCTGCCGGCGCCGCCACCCGGCGAGGCCCCGCCGAGCGCGGGCGGAGCCGTGCTCCGACCGCTTCCCCGCCTCGACCGCCTGATCGAGGACGGCCGCGTACTCGCGCTCAACATGCCGGCCGGCGCGAGCCCCGCCCTGGCCCGCGCGATGGGCGTCATGCTCAAGAACGCCTGGCTCCAGGCGCTCCTGAAACGGCCTGCCCAGATGAAGCGGCAGCCCGACCGGTACTTCCGGCCGGCCGTCTTCATCTGCGACGAGTACCAGAGCTTCGTCACCGTGGGCGAGGACGATCCCTCGGGCGACGAGAAGGCCTTCGCCCTCACGCGCCAGTGCCGCTGCATCCCCATCGTCGCCACCCAGTCCGTCTCCTCGCTCCGGAGCGTCCTGCCCGGACAGGACGCCTGGCGCGCGCTCATCCAGACGCTCCGCACGCGGATCTTCCTGTCGCTCTCCGACGAATCGTCGGCCGAGCTCGCCTCCGCGATGTGCGGCAAGATCCTCCGCTACGCCCCGACCTTCTCCTTCAGCGAACAGAGCCAGCCCGGCCTGTCCATCCTCCGGGCCCGGGCCGGCGGCGGGAAAGGCAGCCTCGGCGCGACCAAGTCGTTCCGCGAGAGCCGCGACCCGCTCTTCCACCCGCGGACCTTCACCCTCCTCGACAACTGCCAGGCGATCGTCCTGCCCTACGACGGCCGCCGGTCGCTGTCCGCCACCCGCGTCTACCTCAAGCCGTGGTACCTGCCCCGGGACCTCCCCTACTGGCGGGCGCGCGAGGAGAAACGCCTGTGATCTTTCCCACGCTGCGCCGTCTCGTCGCCGTCTCGGCCGCCTGTCTGCTGCTCGGGTGGGCCGCCATCGTCCTCGCCTGGGGGCATCCGGACTCGGCGGCGGCCATGTTCCTCGCCTCCGCGGGTGGCTGGCCCTGGCTGCTGGCGGCCGTCGACGGGGGACTGGCCTGGCGCGGACGAGGGGACGGCGCCTTCACGCCCGATCCCCTGAGGCACTTCCTCGCCGTCTACGCCGCAGGCACGGCCGCGGCGCTCCTCGTGGGCGCTGCCGTCATCGCCCTGGCGGGCTGGCGGTTCGCCGTGCTGGATTTCCTGCCCTGCGGACCCTTCGGCCCGCTGTGCGACACGGCGGTGGCCATGTTCCTGGCCGCGTTCTTCGCCGGCGCCACGGCCGGCCTCGTCTTCCCGGCGCTCCTCCCCGTCGCCGCGGCGACCGCCAGCGCCGGACTGCTGCGCGGGCGGCGCCCGTCGGCCCGCCACCTCGCCACCGGCGTAGCCTCCACCGCGCTCGGCTGGCTCGCGGCCGCCGCGGCCGGATTCGCGCTCGCCCACGCCTGAGGAGGACGCACCATGAGCATCACGCTCGACGACCTCAAGCCCTTCCTCCCCGGACTCGAGGAGCTGCTCGACGACCTCGACGTCTCCGAAATCATGATCAACGGGCCGCGCAACGTCTGGGTCGAGCGCACCGGGAAAGGCCTCCGGCCCTGGCCAGCCGAGCGCCTCGATCCCGCCGCGCTCCGGCGCGCCGCCATCCACATCGCCCGGCCCCTGGGGCTGAACCCCACCGCCGTGCCGGTCATCGACGCCCGCCTCGACGACGGGTCGCGCGTCGCGATCTGCGTCGCGCCCGCCACGCCCCACGTGGCCATCACCATCCGACGCTTCGGCAAGCGCACCTTCTCGGCCGAGGACCTCGTGCGCATGGGCTCGCTCGGCCCCGACGTGCTCGAACTCGTCCGGAGGATCCTCGCGGACCAGCGCAACATCCTCGTCGCCGGCGGGACCGGCAGCGGGAAGACCACGCTCCTCAACGCGCTGATCGCGCTCCTGCCCGACGCCGACCGCATCGTCTCCATCGAGGACACGCTCGAACTCAAGATCCGCCAGAACAACTGCGTGCGCTTCGAGGCCCGCGAACTCGGCGACGGAAGCGTTACCATCCGCGATCTGGTCCGCCACTCGCTTCGACACCGGCCCGACCACATCGTCGTCGGCGAGGTCCGGGGCGCGGAGGCCGCCGACCTCCTCCAGGCCCTCAACACGGGCCACGGAGGATCCCTCACCACCATCCACGCGAACAACGCCACGTCCGCGCTCTCGCGCCTCGCGAGCTGCGCCATGCAGGCCGGCGACCTGCCCTGGGAGGTCGTCTGCAGGAGCGTCGTCGACGGCATCGCCCTCGTGCTCCACATACGGCGGCGCGCGGACGGATCGCGCGTCGTCGAGGAAGCCATGGAGCTCCACAACTGGCGGGCCGAGGACAACACCTGGATCACCCACCACCTCCTCCGCCCCGAACCACCGCAATGCAGGGTCCCGGCCGACGGGCCGGGTCCGCCCGACGACGACGGGACGAGCCCCCTCCGCCCCATCTTGTCACCAGCTCCCAATGCAATCTGAAACGCCGCCACCCGGAGACCGCGCGCGCCGGCGGTCCCGCGAGCGGCGCCAGCACCTCTACGACCTGGCGGCCGTCTACGATCGCTGCGTGATTCGCGCCTGGGTCACCAGGGGCGTCCCGGGCATGGAGGACGAACACAGCGACGCCGTCCAGCGGTTGGAGACCGCCCGGCGGCGATTGGACCGCGCGGGCCGAGGCCTCCCCTGACATCCGTTCCTTCGCGGAACGGCGAACAACTTCCACAGAAGAGGAGAGAGATGAAATGACACGACCCGTCGAAATCAGAATCGGCAGGCTCAAGGCCGCCATCTGGCGCAACGAGTCCGACGGCCACACCTATCACACCGTCTCGTTCCACCGCCTCTACCGGAACGACGAGGGCGAATGGCGCAGCACATCCAGCTTCCGGCGCGACGACCTCCTCGTCCTCGCGAAGCTCGCCGACCGGGCCCATTCCCACATCCTCCCCCTGCAAGCCGCCGCCCCGGCAGATTCGGACGGAGAAACCGCCTCAGAGGACGCCTGAGCCGCTTCGGCGGCTTGCCGCCCCTCCCTTCCCCGTTGCAGCCCCGGCGCGCCTAGAGGCCGGGTTGCGGTCGTTTCCGGGCTATTTCAAGAAACCTGCGGGCGATGAGATCGCCTGAGAGTATCCATCTCACAAGCGGACGCCCGTTTTTCGCGAAGCAACCTGCCCCGCAGCGACCCTTTGCGACGCTTCCGCTTCGGCGCCCGTTCTTGCCCGGTTCGATCATCCGTGAGCGCTCCCCGCCGGGCTGGGTACCGGGAAGGGTGGAAAACGGCCTGGTGGAGGCCTACAGGACCTCGTGCGCACCACGCCACCGGCCCCGGGCAAGTTCATCCCAACCGTTCATATCGTACGAAACTTTCTAATCGTTCGTACCGTATGATTCCTTTGTACCGTTCGTACCGACTCTCACCTTTTCCATTTCAGAGTCCGAGTTCGGCGTGCGACCCGAGACGCACCAGGCGCAAGGTGTCGGCCCCGAACTTCTGGTAGATCAGCAACAGGTCCGGCTTCAGGTGGCAGTCGCGGTGATCCCCCCACTCGCCGCTCAGCGCGTGGTCGTGGTGCCGCGGCTCCAGCGGCCGGTCGTTGGCCAAGGCCTCCACGACGGGAACCAGGACGGCGTCGAGGTAGGTTCGGTGCCGACCGCGAGCCTCCCGCTTGTAGTCCCGCTTGAACCGGCTCGTCCGCTCAATCGCCCGCATGCAGATCGTCGAGCAGCTCCTCGACGCCGGCGAACCGGGGCAGCTCGCCCCGGCGGGCTTCCCTCATCGCCTCGATGGTCTCGGCGTTGGGAACCAGCGGCGCGAACGGCAGTGCCTTCTCGTGCGCTACCTTGGTGAGCAGCAGTCGCAACGCGCCGGACACGGTCAGGCCCATGGCCGCCAGCACCGCGGCAGCCTCCTCCTTCACGGCCCCGTCAATGCGGGCCTGGACGAGTTGATTCGGCATAGGGGGCTCCCTTCGGGTACGATTCACGGAATCATGCATGACATCATCATTCATACACCCGCGCGTTGTTCCGTCAAGACGCGGGTGCGTCCTCCGCCATACCCCCCGTGCCGGAGTCGTTACGAACCATTCATATCGTTAGTACGGATCATATCATTCTGATCATTCGTATCGTCCAAACCCGTTCACCAATGCTCTCTCTTTCCTTCCTTCCCAACCGTTCTAACGTTACAATTCGTTATGCACGTTCTAATCGTTTGTACCGTTATACCGTTTGCACCATTGGTACGATTATGACCGACCGTCGCCCCGCTCGCATCATCGCTCTGGTCAACCAGAAGGGGGGACCGGGCAAAACCACGCTCGCGATGCACCTCGCCGGCGAGCTCGGCCGCCGCGGCTTCCGCGTCATGGTCGCCGACGCCGACCCCCAGGGGACGGCGACCCGCTGGGCCGCAGCCGCCCCCGAGGACCTTCCTTTCCCGGCCGCGGTCGGCGGCCTCGCCGCGACCGACGGTCGGTTGCACCGGGAACTCCGGAAGTTCCTCGAGGTCTTCGACTACATCGTTGTCGATTGTCCGCCGTCCGCGGATTCGCCGACCTCCCAGAGCGCTCTCCTGGTCGCCGATCTCGCGCTCGTACCCGTGATCCCATCGCCTCCGGACCTTTGGGCCGGCGTGGCAATCGGCCAGGTGATCGCAAGCGTAATGGCCATCAACGACGGTCTCAGAGCTCGCCTCGTCGTGAACCAGCGCAAGGCTCACACCCGGCTGGCGGCGAGTCTCGCGCCTTTGCTGCCGAAGTACGGCATTCCCGTCCTGGACACCCAAGTCGGCGACCGCGAAGCGTTCCGGCACGCCGCTGCGGGCGGTGTGACGGTCGCCGACCTGCCGCGCGCTTCCAAGGCGGCCGAGGAGATCGCGAGCCTCACGGACGACGTCCTCGCCATACTCAAAGGAGCGACATGATGGCCAGAAAGAAAACCGATCCCCTCAGTGGCCTGGCCCGATCGCTTGACGACGAGACGGCGGCCGTCGAGAAGCGCTTCAGTGACGCCGACCGCTTCACGGCCGGAAAAACAGCCCGTCCTGCGCCGTCGACGCGCAGGACGATCGTGCGCGACACCTTCTCCTTCCCCCGCGACGACCACGACCTGATCGCCGAGCTTCAGCGTCGATGCTTCAGCGCGGGATTCAGCGCAACGAAGAGCGAACTCGTGCGAGCGGGCCTGCACGCGCTCGCCGCTATGACCGATCCGGCGTTCGCCGACACCATTGGCGGGGTGGAGAAGCTGAAGCCCGGTCCAGTCGCTAGAAGAGAATCCGTGGATTCGTGAGCAACCTGAGACCGTCCGGCGCTGGTTCGACCGAACCGCTTCCTGACCGTTTGCTTCCGTCTTCGGTCACCCCTAGACTCGACAGCAAGTCTCCATCTCCCACCTTTACCCAAGCCGTCGCAACCACACGATAAAGCTGATTATCATACGCCGGAGAGTAGGCCCCTCGCCCGTGCAACGCAAGGAGTCGGAATGACGATGAAGCGGATCGGCGAAGTGATCGAGGGAGGCTTGTTCGACCACCTTCTCCCGCCACGCCAGGTACGGCTGCTCCTGGAGGCGGCCGAGGAAACCCCGGAAATGGGGTTCATGACGCGGCTGCTGGCGCTCTGCGCGCTGCCGCGCACGAATCCGGGGTCGGCGTCTCAGTGGAGGCGGCGGAACGGTCCGGTCACGCTGGTGATCTCGGCGACCGGAGACGAGCGTCTTCCGTTCGGGAACTATCCGCGGCTCGTGCTCGCGTGGGTGTGCACGGAGGCGGTCCGGACCCAGTCCCCTGTGCTCGAGCTCGGCGAGAGTCTGTCGGAGTTCATGCGGAAGTTGGGGATTCACCCTTCGGGAGGAGGTCCCCGCGGGCAGCGGACCAGACTCAGGAACCAGATCCAAAGGCTGTTCGGCGCGGCCGTCCGCATGACCTACGTGAGCCCCACCGAGGAGCGGAGCGTCGGCGCGATGATCGCGAGCGAATCCGATTTCTGGTGGCAGGTGGACGAGGGGGGCCAGCGGACGTTCTGGGGGCAGAGCAGGATCCGACTGAGCACGGAGTTCTTCGAGGAAATCGTGAAGCGGCCGATGCCGATCGATCTGCACATCCTCCGGGCGCTGAAGCGCTGCTCGCTCGGGATCGACCTGTACCTGTGGATCACGTACACCACGTTCCGCCTGCGGGAGGAGGTCCGATATCCTTGGCTCTGGCTGTACCGGCAGTTCGCGGACGCGCCCCTTTCGCACTTCGACAAGCGTGCGATCCAGAACTTCCGGGGGCAGGCACTCCGCGAGCTGAAGAAGATCGAGGCGGCGTGGCCCGACTTCACGTACGGAATCGAGCGCGGAAACCGGGGCAAGTCCGGAGCGCTCGTCCTGCGTCCGGTCCGGCCGAGGATCCGACCCGCGGAGTAGAGGCCACGCCGGAAGGGTCGTTCTCTCAGAAGAGGGGGCCGTCAGGCTCCCTCTTTCTCACTGTGGTTCGGTTTGTCGTGCTGCTTTTGCTTCCGCGTTTTCCACAGATTGGGAGAGGAACTACTTGAGAGGGTCTTGCATTACTTGTTTAAACTACTTGTTAGGTATGCGCTTTCATCCAAGGATTCCGGCGTTTGGGTATGCGCTTTCATCCAAGGATTCCGGCGTGCAACTCGCCGTTGTGGAAAACCGGCGGCGAAGAAGTTGCGCGGCCGCCGTGAGCGCCCGCACAATGGGCCGAGGAAAGTCCGTTCACCCGCTTCACGCAGCGAACGCAATGAAGACGACTGGACTGTCGACCGCCGCGATGGCCGCGCTCGCCTTGGCCGGGTGCAGTCCGGAGGCGGTCAAGGAGCGAGGGGCGGCCGCCACCGAAGCGGTCGAGGAGCGGATCGGGAAGGCCCTGGAGACCGGCCTGCGGCGCTGGGGAGACTTCTGGATCGGGTTGGGCGAGACCATGGTGGAGAACTCCATCGAACTCTTGGGGAGCGGATACGAGCCCGAAGCGCTCCCCGGGGACATCGAGGAGCTGCGCGCCATGGCCGACCGGGAAATCCGGGAGCTCGACGCGTTGTTCGGCGAGCTGATCGCGGCGCGGAAAGCCGTCCAGGAGGCCCACACGGACCACTGGGAGAAACGGTGGGCGGGCGATGCGGTGACCCTCGCGGAGTACGATCGCAGGCGCAGCCTCGATGAGATGCGCAGAGGGGCCGCGTCGGACGTCTGGCGCGACGTGAACCGGGCGAGGACGGGCGCGCGCCTGCGCAAGATGTCCGTGGAGGCGGGTATCGCCCGCGCCCGGGAGACGTTGACGGCCCTGCAGAGCGCGACTCGACCGGATCCGGAGTTTGCGACGGAGGCGGTGGAGGAGATCCGCGCGGCGGTGGCCGCGGCGGTGGACGGTCTCGATCCGCTCTACGACGAGCTCGTCGTAGTGCTGGAGGCGATCGAGGCAGCTCATGCCGACGCCGAGGAGAAGCGTCGGGCGCGGGACCGGGTGACGATGGCGGAGCTGGCGCGGCGGCAGGAGATGGAGCGTCTCAGAGGAGATGTGGCGGCCGAGCAGATGTTCCGGATCCGGAGCGCGGAGCGACGCGTCGGAACCATCAGGGCGCGCCTGGAGGGGGAGATCGCGGAGGCCCGGGAAAAGTCCAAGGGCCTCCGGCGATGACTTGGCCCGGGTGGGGCGAGGTGCTTCCCCTGGTCGTGGGAGCGGTGACGCTCTTCGCGGTCCTGGTCGGTGGCATGCGGGCGCTCACGCGCACGGTGGCCGAACAGGCCTCGGCCGCCGCCAGGGACGCGGCCAAGGAGGCCGCCGACTCCCTATACGAGCGTCTGAGGAACAACGACTTCCGCCACGTCGAGGAACGGATCGAGAGCACGGTGGCAAGGATCGACCGGGGCTTGGCGGACGTGGGCGAACGAATCGACCGTGTGGAAGCCCGAATCGGGGAACGGCTCGACCGGGCGCGGCAGGACCGGAAGGACATGGAGGCCCGGATACTGGCGGCGGTTCGGCGGCCACCGGACACGACGTCGGCGTCCAGCACGCGCAAGCGGGCTGAGGACGCGGGAAAGATCGAAGGGTAAGGGCAAAGGGGTGCGGAGCGCTCCAAGGGCGAGCCAGACGGCTTCCCGGAGGTTTCCGGAGGGGATAGGAGCGACAAACGAGCGCGTCTCCTGACGCGGTGAGAGCTTCCGGGCCCGGCCTTCAAGCGGGTTTCGGGAAATCTACGGGCCGAGAAATCGCCTGAGAGCGGCGGCCGTCGCCTTCCGAGGGGTATGGGCCGGGTGGAAAAACCGGGTCGCCGAAGCCCTTGGAGGCTTCAGGCGAGGGGACGGCGATCGAGGTCGAGGGGGGTGACGAAGCGGGCGTCGGCAGGTGGATAGCCTGCGGCAGGCGTTTCGAGGAAGGTCACGCTCTCGTAGAAGTCATCGAGAGCGATGAAGACGCCGTGTTCAGTCGCCCATTCGCGCATCCGGCGGGCACAACTGTGCCGCCAGGACAACACCTCGATCCGCCAGCCGCGGTCGCGCATGCGCTCCAGGTCGGCGTGGAATCCCGCGCCTTCGGAGAATCCGCGGCCATCGCCGGTAAGTAGTACGGCGATGCCGGGGTCGCCGTTGAAATCGAAACCGTCCCGTAACATCTCGGTCTGGAGCAGCTGATCGACGCCCTGCTCGCTGCCGCTCAGCGAACCGCGTTCCAGAAGACGGACTTCGATACCTTCGTTCCCCAGGCTGTGCCAGACGTGGCGAAGCTCCGGCGGCACGGAGCCGACCGCCAGCGCCCGCTCGACGGGCCGGGCCGCGCGAGCGAGCTCAAGCAGGTTGCGGAAGTGAATTCGGACTCGCGCCCGGGTGTCTTCACCCTCCCGCTGGGCCGCGACCTCCTTCGCGCTTATAAAGATGTTCGAGTTATCCCAATATATGAAGACTTTATCCATGGGTTCGCTTCCTCGGGGAAATCTCCTCACCGGGGCGGACGTGCCCGCAGCCGGTGAAGCTCTCTGCATCCTTGCGGTCAAGTCAAGCCAAGGGGTGCGCCCGTCCGCAGACGATTCGGGAAGGGGAGTTCCAGGCGGCCGCCGCGAAGGATGCCGACGAGGATCCTGTCGAGCTGGTGCTGTCCCGCAGAGGGCCTCGAAGAGGTAGGGGGGAGCGGGCTTCTGGAATAGCGAGCCCTACGCGAGTTCCGGAAACACATAGACGACGGCGCCGCTGTCGGGGTCGTTGTCGGCGTCGGCGTGGCCGTTGACGACCATCCACTGGAGGCAGGACCTGACGTCGTCGAAGCTCTCGCCGGTTGCCATGACACCTTGGGTCACGGTGAGCCTTCCGCTCCGGCGCTCCGCTGCGCGCAGGAGAAGGGTGCGGAGATCGACTGCCTCTTCGCGTCGCCTAGCACCGGCCCCCGCCGCCCGACCGGACGCGGAGACGCCGCCCGGCGGGATGAGGCGGGCGTTGTGCTCGGCAACCCAACGGGGGAGGAAGAAGAGGTCGGCGAGCCACCAGACGCCAATGCCGAACAGGAGAAGAGCTCCGATTCCGAAGAGGACGAGAGAAACGGTGGCGAGGCCGAGGCCGAGCATGGTCTTGGCGTGGCGGCGGCGCAGGTAGAACCGATGGAGGCCGAACCCGCCCAGGAAGAGCCAGCAGAAGAAGGCCGCGTCCATCGACTTGGGAGTGACGGGTGCGCCCAAGGGCGGCGTCCGCGCGGTGTGGCCGGGGAGGTTGACGTTGACGACGGTCTGCGGTCGTTTGGACATCCGATCGGCTCCTTGCTCCTTGGATTTCGGGTTGAGCGTTCGCCCGGGGGAAGCACGCCGAAGAGGGTCATACACTTGCCGGTCCCCCAACCGAATGGTGAAGGTGTCGTACGCATAAGCACCACTCAAGCCGGGAGATCCGGGACATGAGGGAGAGACCAGCGGCGGGCATCGAGACCGAGCGGGACGAGCGGATGACGCAAGCGGCGCTCCGGGAGGTGCCGAGGTGAGTGCCGGCGATGGGTACGCCACGGTGCCGGTCGAGTTGCTGACGGATCGAGAGACCGGCCGGGTCACGGCGGTGATGACTCTGCCGCCCGATCGCTGGCTCAAGGCGCTGGATCTGGGCCTCGACAGGGAGCCGTCGGCCCTGGCCGTGATCCTGGCGCGCGCGGTGCTCGAGAAAGCCGAGGCCGAGTGTGTGCTGCCGCTGGCCGAGATCGCCGCCGAGGCCGGAGCCTTCATCGACGCGGCTGTGGCCGCGCTGGTGAGCGGGCAGGAGGGCTTCGAAGCGTGAGGCGGAACCATCGTCGTCAGAGGAGGCCGGCGGCGTGGGACGCGTTAGAGCTGCCTTGTCAGTGCTAGACTACGTCACTGAGGGAGCGGCGTTTGGCGGCCTGGTTCTTGGACTCTTGACCGCGTGGCGGACGTTTCTTGATAACCGGGTCAGGCTCCGGGTCACGGCGTACCTCAAGAAGGAGCCTGGGTTCGCCAAAGGCTTCACCAAGTACGGCGAGGAGTTCGTCGTCGTCGGCGTCACGAACATGAGCAAGTTTCCGGTCGCGTTGGCAGCCGTCGCTCTGGTTCTGAGGGACGGCGAGGAGCGATGGGTCTCACAGGGGTCTGGCACGATAGAGCCAAGGCGGAGGAAGGAATTAATCTACCCGCTGCTGGAGAAAAAACGGACCGATGCGTTGGGAAACGTGGTTCCCGAGAACGTGTTGTCTTGCCGGGTTCGGACGGAGTGCGGTTTGGAACTAGTGAAGCCGGTGAGTTCTCTGACGCGGTGAGAGCGTTGCGGGCCGAGGGCTGCAAGCGGGTTACCGCAGTTTGGGTCAACCCATAAGGCGTGCCGGGAGGCGCGGCCCCGAGGACGGGGGCGGCCGGTTCATCGCCCGTCTCTCCCCCCCCGTGGTCAGGACGCCCGGAACCAGGTGTGGCACGAGAGATCTGGTAAGAATCTCCTCCGGGTACCAGGTCCGAATGGCGGAGGCGTTGTTCACTCGGCCTGGTCGTGCGCATCGCCGGCGTTGTGCTTGCAGTAGCCGTCCCGGGCGCGGACGGCGATCGCCGCGCGGATGAAGCCCGCGACGGTCTTGTTCTCCCACCGGGCGGCGGCCCGGATGGCGTCGCGCTCCTTTGGCGAGACACGGATGGGCAGGAGGACGGTGCGATTCTCGCGGCGGTGCAGGTAGCGCCATCCGGATCGGGTTTCGGGGGCCATGTCGATCAGGGTTTGGGCGTGATCCATCGAAGCTGCCCTCCGGAAGGGAGCTGCATATCAGCTGCAGCAGATGTATAGACGCGGACGCCGGCGCGATTGTCTATACGCTGCCGACCGGCTCGGGAGTGTCCAGACGGGCTCGTCAGCGAAGCTCCGGAAAGACGTAGACAACGGCGCCGCTGTCGGGGTCGTTGTCTACGTCGGCGTGCCCGTCGGTCACCATGTCGCGAAGGCAGGCCTTGACGGCGTCGAAGGTCGCTCCGGTGGCCGCGACGCCCTGGGTGACGGTGAGCTTGCCTTCGCGGTGCTGGGCTTCGCGGAGAAGACGCGTCTGCAGAGGCAGAGATTTTTCAGGGCGTGAGCGAGGGGGGAAAGCGGCGGTGGAGCCGGGGGGAAGGGAAACGGCGTGGAGATTCCACTCGGCTACCCACTTCGCGAGGAAGAAGGCGTCGATGAGGAACCAGACGCCGACGGCCATGAGGAGGAAGAGGCCGACGCCGACAACGGAGAGGAGGACGCCTCCGATCGTGACGAGGAGCATGGTCACGGCATGGGGGCGGTGGAGATAGAAGCGGTGGGCGCCGAAGCCGGCGAGGAACAGCCAGAGCAGGACGGCGACCGCCAAGGATTTCGGGGTGATGGGGCCGCCCGCGGCGACCGGGCTTGGGACGTTGACGTTCACGACGGTCTGCGGTCGGTCATGGGACATGGAAAACGGCTCCGGATTGGAGGGAAGACGAGCGCGCGATCGCGGGGCCCGGGCCAGAAGTATATACAACCCGGGATCCCGCGTGTCTATACATGGGTGCGCTCGGCCGGAAGAGGGCTTGTGTATACAGCGCTCCGGAGCGCAATCACGGCGAAGGAGTCCGGTGTCGGAGCCCGCCGAGGCGGCCGGGAAAAAGGGGCAGGGACGCAAGCGGCCTCATGGGGATGGGGGGCCGGAGACGGCGAGAGACGGCTCATCGAGGCCTCCAGGACGGCGAGAGAGGCCGCAGGAGCGGTTGGAGGACCCGGGAAATCGCCCAATGTGAGCTCGAGATGCGTCCCGGGTGTCAATCGGCCCGGAAAAGACATGTATTCGGGAGATCTACGGGCTCTCAGCGGCCCGTACATCGATGTTCATAACCTCCCGAGGGGTACGGGTCGGGTGGATTTCGGGCTTGGTGGAGGCCTCCGCTACCAGATCGGGAACGAGTGGCGGCCGTCGCCGTGGCAGCGAAGCCGCCCCGACGCCCGCCGACGTTGCTGCTCGGCGAGCCAGGCGTCGATCCAGGCCGGGGACATCTCCCATTGCAGGGTGCCGATCCCGTCGAGCACGTGGGTGAACCAGCGGGCCTCCAGGCTGGTGAGTTCCTCGTCTCCGGTGTGGTCGAGGAGGAGGGCGGCCGCCAGCTGGCCGGTTCCTTGACCAGGCCCCGGGCCGCAGCCCCAGGAGAAGCCCGGCTCCGGACGGGGCGTCCCGTACTTCCGGGGCTTGAAGCGGAGCGTGATCAACTCCTCCTCGACGAACTTGACCGGCAGCGGTTCGAGGCAGGACCAGTCGGGCCGCGACACGGAGGTCTGTCCGATCCCTCCCGGCTGCCAGGTGACGAATCCCCGGTAGCAGGGGCCGACGGCGGGGGGGCGGCGCTTCAGGGCGGAGAGCGGCCGGAAGCTGGCGGCGGTCGCGATCGCGGCCGCCAGGGAAGCGAAGAGGGAGCGTCTGGTCATCGTGGGGCCCCGACGTCGGTGTGGATGATCGGAGGCGGAGCCAAGGGGCTCTACCAGGTGGCAAGTATATACAACGCTCCGGAGAATCACGCGCGATCGCGCGGCCTGAGGCCGAACTGGTTGAGCCAAGTCACGACGATGGCCCGACGGATCCGGGTAACGTGGATGGCTCGCGCGATCTCGTAAAGCGAAACGGCGCCGCGGGCCAGGAGGCCGTGGAGTTCGACAGTCCGGATGCAGGTGAAGACGTGCCACACCTGGGACCGGGGATGTCTGGAAAGCTCGGTCGAGCGAAAGTAGGTGCGCAGAAGCGCGCCGGAAGGCCGATCGGGCATGCCCGCGAGATAGGCGCACGAAAGGGCGTGGAAGAATGCTTCCGCCTCCCGGATGCCGTGTTGGGGGAGGATGGGCGTGCGGGCTCGGCGATGGTTGAACCAGGAGAGGGGCAGAGGGTCGAGTCTGGCACGGAGTTCGGGGAAGCCGTGGAACAGCGTCAGGGGTTTGGAGCGGCCGCCGATGAGAGAGCCATGCGGGCCGAGCCCTTCGACCTCGGGGTCGCCACCGCGAAGAAGACAACGTTCGTAGCGGTCGCGTTCGTAGCGTGCGTAGAGCTCTTCGCGGGACGGGACGCGCTCCGAATCGTCCGGAGGAGGGTCGAAGTAGAAGGCGCGGACCTTCACGAAGTCGAGCATGTCAATCAGCGGCTGCGGGAAGGGGATATGTCGTGGGTGGGCGCCGGCGGGCTCCTGTTGTCAAGATAGCGTCCGATAACACGCTGGACGATTGCGGCGGAGTCGGCGGCTTCCTCGGGATAGACGGGCTGCAAGAGCGGTCGGCGATGGTCGGCGGACCAGTCGGGAGGAAGGTGGGCGATCGCGGTCCGGACATCGTCAAGGAGCGGTGGAGGGATGGTTGCGAGGGCGGTGTCGAGGGCCTTGGGATCGAGTCGGCGGGCGATGGCGATATCATAGAAGTCGCGGGGAACGAAGTCGTGAAACTGCGCCAGGCGATGGGTGAACTTGCCGGCGAGAATCTCGGCATTGGTGTCTACGGCGATGCGGGTGCCGCGCACGGTGTCGGCGGAGGTGGGTTGGTCGGTGAGGCCCTCGGCGGCCAGGACGGTGATTTCGCCGTCCCGGAGCGCGATGAGGGCATAGCCCGGGCCAACACCGAGCTGCTCGATAGCTCCGGAATGGCGTTCGACGGCGGCGGTGAATCGATAGGCGTCGCGATACAGGTTGACGTAGGCCTTGTGACTGACGAAGAGGTCGACGTCGGTGCTGTGCCGATGGTTCCAGCGGGCGGCGAGCGCGGTGCCGCCACCCAGGCGGATGCGGTGTTCGCCGCCGAGGTGGTCGGCGAGGGGCCTGCGAACGGCTTCAAGCAGTTCGGCCGGACCGGCGGGAAGGTCGAGCTCGGCCATCAGACGGAAATCCGCTCGACGAGGTTGCGGGTGACCCGGCGTTGGCGCCGGTCGTAGATCTGGGTCGTCGACGGATGGGAATGGCCCACCAGGTACTGGACGTCCTCCATGGGGACGCTCTGCTCCAGAAGGTCGGTGACCACCATCGCGCGGAACGAGTGGGGGGTGATGAAGGTGGGGAGCCCCGCGTCGGCGAGGCGGCGCTTCAGCAGCGCGCGGATCGTCCAGGGGCCGAGCCCGGATCGCTTGAAGCGATTCGGGAAACGGGAGTCGATCGCGCGGAAGAGGCCGGAGTCCGGAGGATCGTCGAGGGCGTCGGCGGCAGCGAGGTAGGCGGCGATCCAGCGGTCGAGATCGAAGCGGACGGGGATCTCGCGCTCCTTGCCGCGCTTCTCGCGGAAGCGGAGGGAGCGGTACTCGCCGTAGTCCCGCAGATCGCGGAGCCGGAGCTGCGCGATCGCGCCGACGCGCGCGCCGGTCATGGCCAGGGTGGCGATGACGGCCCGGTCACGTAGCCCCACGGGGCGGGAGAGATCGATGGCGGCTAGGAGACGGCGGACCTGGTCGGGAGAGATCTCGGGCGTCTTGCCGTCATTCGATCCCCGCGGCGGTCCGCGGACGGACTGGAAGGGATTGAGGAGGACGGCGTGGCGCGTCACGAGCAGGTCGAAGAACTGCCGGAGCGCGGCAAGAGCGAGCTTCTGGGTGGCGATCGAGGGGGCGAGGTGGTCGATGAAGCGGGCCGCGATCCCCGGGGTGATGTCCCGCAGCTGCAGCTCGCGCTGGTCGCACCACTGGAGGAAGCGCACGGCCATGCGCCCGTACGCGCGGCGGGTGTGTGGGTTGCTCAGGCGGGCGCGAAAGAACTCGTCGGCGGCGTAGCAGGCGCCGGGGCCGCCGTTGCGAATGATGGCGGGGTAATCGTCCACGTGCACCGGGGTCAGAGCGGTGCCAACTTCGGGGCGAGTCAATGCGCGATAATCAGCTTTCCGGATGCTGTCGATGTCCAAGACGCCCATACCTCCGTCGATTTCGGCCGATTCCTACATTGCGGAACTCTTCCAGGACGACGAGCACTTGGCCGTCCTGGCGGTTCCGCGGGGCGGGGAGAAGCGGGATCCCGAACAGCGTATCCTCACCGCCGAGCGCGCCCGCGCCGACGGCTTCCAGCGCTGGCTCCGGCATCTTAACGCCAACGGCCACGACATCTTCGTTGGAATGAACCCGCTCCGCCCCGACCGGAAGCGGCGGGAGAAGCGGGACGTCGCGGCCATCCGCCGCTTGCAACTCGACTTGGACGAACGCGGGCCGGAATCCCTTCGGCGCGTGCTCAACGATGTGCGCGCCGGACAACTGCCGCAACCAGCCGCCCTGGTCCGGAGCTCCCGGAACCGATACCAGGTCATCTGGCACACCACACCCGGCTGGACGGCCGCCGAGGCCGAGGACGCCATGTCGCGTCTCGCCCAACGCTACGGCGGTGACCCCGCCGTGGCCGATGTCGCGCGCGTCATGCGCCTTCCCGGCTTCCGGAACAAGAAGGAGGGGCGCGACGACGCGCTTGCATCCTGGACGGACTACGGCGGCCGCGCCGTCGACCAAGCCGACTTCGGCGCTTTGCCCGAGCGGCGGCCAGCACCGTCCGCCGCTCGCCCCCGCGCCCCGGCCCCCGGCCCGAAGCCCATCAGCCAGAGCGAACGCGACTGGGCGTACGTCCGCGACAAGCTGCGGCGCGGCGAGGATCCGGCCGTGCTCGTCGCGCACCTCGAGCGCACCCGGCAGGACAAGCACGACCCCGCCTACTACGCCGAGCGCACGGTGCGCCGTGCCGTGGCGAGCCTCGAAGAGCGCGTCCCCTCCCGCTGATCACCAACGCCGAGGACCCAAAGCACTCATGGCAACCACCGGCACGAAGACGCCGAAGCCCATCGACCGCGACCTCCGCCTGCTCGAGGAGCGCGTCTTCGATCTGGTCGACAGGGCCGAGGCCGTCGCGATCGAAATCAACCGCATCGCCGAACGCCTGGAGATGGCCGCGCGCCGCGCCGAAACCGCGACGCCGGGGACCGCCTCCTTCTGGACGACGCTCCTCGCCATGGGCGTCGCCGGCGGGGTGGTCGCGGGCGTGGTGATGTTCCTCGCGTTCCTCTCGGCGCGCTGAAACGACCCATTCCACAGGAGGGAGAAGAGATGGCAATCACAGAGAAGACGATCGACGGCGAGCTCCACCTGGTGGTCGAGACCGCCGAGGACTTCGCGCGCGCCCTCGACCGCGACCTGCCGATCGACGCTCCGGCCGGGCTCGCCGCCCGCTTCGGCGTCGACGGCGCCGAAGACATCGGAACCATCGACGACATCCGCGCCGATTCCGCCGAGGCCGCTGCCTACCTGCTGCCCGGCGACTGAGGCGAGGGGGAAACGACGATGGCGAAGAAGAACCCGGACCGGAAGAACCCGGCCCAGGCGTACCACGAGCGCTTCGCGGCCACGATCATCCGCCAGATCAGAGAGGGCACCGCCTCCTGGCAGAAGCCGTGGCGCCGCGGCGAGACCCCGCTGCCGACGAACTTCGCGACCGGCAAGCCCTATCGCGGAGGCAACACCCTCTACCTCGCCGCCCGGGGCCAGGAGCGCGGCTTCAGCGACAACCGCTGGGCAACCTACCGCCAGATCAAGAAGGCCGGCGGCCACGTCCGCAAGGGCGAGAGGGGCGAGAAGATCCTCTTCTTCACTCGGAACGCCCGGCGTCTCAAGCTCGATCCGAAGACCGGCGAGCCCGCCCTCGACGCCAAGGGCCGCAAGCAGTACGAGGCGCGCGCCGTGGTCCGCACCTACGCCGTCTTCAACGTCGAACAGACGCGCGGGCTCGACCTCTCCCGGGACCAGCCCGACGCAGACGCGCCCGACTGGCAGGCTCACCGCAAGGCGGACGCGGTCATCCAGACCCAGGGCGTCCCGCTCCACCACGTCGTGGGCGGCGACCGCGCCTACTACGCGCTCAAGGAGGACAAGATCGTTCTCCCCGCGCGAGCCCACTTCCCGGACGCCGACGCCTACTACGCGACCGCGCTCCACGAGCTCGGCCACGCGACCGGCCACGAAAGCCGCCTCGACCGCGAGACGCTCCAGAAGGGCGTCAAGGCCGGCTTCGGCAGTCCCGACTACGCCCGCGAGGAGCTCCGCGCCGAGATCAGCGCAATGATGAGCGGCCAGGAGCTCGGCGTCGGCCACCGTCCGCAGCATGGCGCGGCCTACGTCGAGGGCTGGGTGAAGGCGCTCGACGACAACCCGCGCGAGATCTACTTCGCCGCGGCCGAGGCCCAGCGCATCTCCGACCACCTCATCGAACCCGTGCGCGAACAGATCAAGGAGATCGACAACCCCGCTCCGGAACCGGATGAGCCCCTCGATCGCGCGCCGGAACGCGCGCCGGCCGAGCCCGCGCTCGCCCAGACCGCGCCCCAGCGCATCCCCGCGACCGTTCCCAGCCGCTGACCATGGACCGCTTCCGCGACGCCGCGACGCGGCCCCAGGAACCCCGCGTCGACTTCACCCGGGCCAACCGCAGGCCCGGGCACGCCCGGACGCGCACGGGCCACCGCCGAGACGCCGGAGGATCTCCGGACCGCCGTTCCTTCCCGGACCGGCTCCAGGGCGCGCTCGTGGACGTCGCCGTCCACCGCGCGGTCGCCTACCGCGACCTGGTCGACGCCCACTTCGACGGCCATCCCTACGCCGGTCGCCGCGGCGTCGACCGCCTCGTCCGCAACGGACACCTCGCCGAACACAAGGTGAAGGGACCCAAGGGCGGCACCTTCACGGTGCTGACCGCGACGGAGGGCGGAGCCCGAGCCGCCGACCGCCTGCTCGCGCAGCGGGGCTACGCCCCCGGCCAGGCCACCTGGAGCGGCCTCGGCCGGCAGGGCGACCTCGAGCACGACCTCGCCATCTATCGCGCCGTCCGGGAGGCCCGCGCCCAGCTCGAGGCGCAGGGCGCGACCGTGCGCCGCGTCCGGCTGGACGGCGAACTGCGCCGCACCGTCCTCCGCCGGGCCGAGAAAGCCCGAGCACGGGGCGGCAGGGCCGCCGCGGACGCCGAGCGCCGGCGCGCGGCCGAGGAGCTCGGCCTGCCCGTCCTTCCGAACGGCAAGGTCCTCTACCCGGACGCCCAGATCGAACACGCGCGCTCCGACGACTCCCGCGCGGCCGAACCGGGCCGCGTCAACATCGAGGTCGCGACCGAGCACTACCGGGGCGGCTCGATCGCCGCCAAGGCCAACGCCGGCTTCGCGATCGCGGCCACCAACGCCCGCGCGGCCCGGGCCGTGGCGGCCGCCGGGGCGGGCGGCCGCGGCCGATCCGGCTTCGGCGGCGGCAAGGGATCCGACGAGCCCACCGGAGGCGGTTCCCGCGACCGCGATCCGGCCAGCGTCGAGCTATGAACCATCCCTGGCGCATCAGCTCCGGGATCACCGCCTCCTTCGCGGCGGCCGCCGTCATCGCGCTTGCCCCGCGTTTCGCCTACCTGGCTCCGTACAGCAAGGCCATCGCCGTCAACTACGGGTGGTCCATCACCCTGTACACGCTCGCGGCGCTCGTCGCCGTCATGGCCGTCGCCGCAGGCGTGCTCCGCTCCCTTGGGCTGATCGATGTCGGCCGCCGCATCGATCTCGTGGAACGCTCGATCCGCCGCGGCGACGGCGATCCGGATCTCGCGCGACGGCTCCGCGACGAGGAGCTCGGGCGGTTCACCGAATGATGCCCCCTCCCATGACCCACTACCCCGACCCTTCCGGCCTCGCCGAGCTCTATCCGCTCGCCGCCTTGGGGATCTGCCTCCTGCTCCTGCTCTTCATCACGGCCCACGTGGCCCTCGACAACATCCGCCGCGAAATCCGCGCCATCCGCCGCCTCATCAGGAAATCGCACCATGGCTAGCCCTTCGCTCACCGACCGCACTCGTTCCTTCATCTGCCATTCCCTCTACCCCCTCGGGTTCTTCCTCAGCGGCTGGGCCTTCTTCACTCCACGCCCGGGTTCCGGCGAACTCGCGCTCGCGGGCGCCGCCATCATCGCCTTCGTAACCGCTTTCTCCCTCCTCGACATCTACCGGCAAATCGCCCGTCTCACAGGAATCCGCCGAGCCCCGGCACCCGACGACTCCACCCACCCCACCTCCAAGGAGGAACTCCAATGACCCTACGCACACTCCTTCGCCTTCCCGGTCGCCTCGCCATCGCTACGCTCGTGCTCCTCCCCGCTCCGCTCACAGGCCAGGGGCCTCCGGACTCCCCCTGGGCGGACGCGGTCGAGCAGATCTCAGACGCGTTCACCGGCGACATCGCACAGGGGCTCAGCCTCGTCGCCATCGTGATCGGCGGCCTGATGTTCGCCTTCGGCGAGGGCGGCGCGAAGCGCACGACGGCCGGCATCATCTTCGGGGTCGGCATGGCGATGGCCGCGACGCAATTCCTCACTTGGCTCACCAGCTAATGCGCGGCGCCTCCGTCTGGCACGCCCACCCGACGCTCAGCCGCCCGCTCACCGTGCTCGGCGTCGAGCGCAGGTGGTTCTTCCTCACGTTGACCCTCGGCATGGCGATGTGGCAGGCCATCAACTCGCTCTTCACCGCAGCGCTCGTCTTCGGCGTGCTCTACGCCGCCGGCCGGATCGCTTGGCGGCGCGATCCCGCGATGCTCGCGATCGTGGCCGCGGGCGCCAACGCCCGCGCCCGCTACGATCCCGGCAAGCCCCCGAAGTGGCACGTCGAGCTCGTCGAATGAACCTCGCCACCGAACGCAAGGCCTACGAGGCCGCCGGCTCGCTCGCCGAGGAGCTGCCCTGGTGGGGCTGGCTGCCGCACCTGCCGTTCTGCCTTACCCGCTCCGGAGAACTCGTCGCGGTCGCGCGCCTCGAGCCCGCCGTGCTCGACGGCCGCACCCCCGGAAAGCTCGACCAGATCCTCCATCGCTGGCAGAGCCTGCTGTCGCAGCTCT
>JAJEAZ010000153.1 GCA_022824105.1 Alphaproteobacteria bacterium | reverse complement strand
ATCAACGGCAAGAAGATCTTCGCTTCGCTCGCCGGCTCGGCGGACTATTACGGCGTGCTCTGCACCGAGAAGAAGCAGAATCTGAGCCGCCGCGACACGATGTATTTCGCCGTCCCGGCCGATGCGGAGGGGGTGAGCGTGGTCGGCGACTGGGACCCGCTCGGCATGCGCGGAACGGTGTCGCGCGACCTCCTGTTCGAGAACGTGTTCGTGTCCGACGACGCGGCGCTGATGCCCAAGGGGGTCTATTTCGAGGCTGCGACCCGCTGGCCGCACATGTTCACCACGCTGACCCCGGCCTATATGGGCATCGCCCAGGCGGCCTACGATTTCACCGTCCGCTATTTGCGCGGCGAGGTGCCCGGCATGCCGCCGGTCAGGCGGCGCATGTACCCGACCAAGCAGCACGCCGTCGCGGAGATGCTGGTCGCGCTGGAGCAGGCCAAGGCGCTCTGGTTCCAGATGCTCGGCGAAGCCCGACCGAATCCGTCAAAGGCGTCGGTGCTGCGGGCCTACTGCGCCCAGTACACGGTGATGGAAACCGCCAACGACCTTTGCCAGAAGGCGATCCGCACCTGCGGCGGGCAGTCGATGCTGAAGAGCCTGCCGCTGGAGCGGCTTTACCGCGACAGCCGCTGCGGCTCGCTGATGCTGCCCTGGACGGCGGAGCTCTGCATCGACAAGCTCGGCCGCGAGGCGCTTTACGAGCGCGGCGAAGAAGACGAATGAACGACCTGTCCTCGTGGGTCGAGAAAAACGCCGCGTTCGCCCCGTCGAAGACCGCGGTCCGCTTCGAGGGCGAGGACATCGACTATGCCGGCTTCGCCGAGACAATCCGGGGATATGCCTGCGCGCTGAAGGCTGTCCATGGCATCGGGCGCGGCGACCGGGTCGCGCATCTCGGCTTCAACAGCCCCTCGATGCTGGCTCTTTTCTTCGCCTGCGCGCGGATCGGCGCGATGTTCTCACCGCTCAACTGGCGGCTGGTGGCGCCGGAGCTTGCCTATATCCTCGGCGACTCCGCGCCCCGGGTGCTGGTCGCGGACGCCGGCCACGCGGCGCTTGCGCGCGAGGCGGCGGCGGACTGCCCGGAGACCGCCGTCATTCCCGTGGACAGGATCGCCCGCGATGCGGAGACGGCGGCGGGCGAAGACCGCGACCCGGAAGCCGGGCCCGAGACCCCCTGCCTGCTGGTCTATACCTCGGGCACCACGGGCCATCCCAAGGGCGCGGTGCTTGACCAGCGGGCGATCCAGGTCAACGCCCTCAACTGCATCCACTATGCCGGGCTGACCGGCGCCGACCGCGTGCTGACGGTGCTGCCGATGTTCCATGTCGGCGGCCTCAACATTCTCACCTCGCCCGCCTTCTATGTCGGCGGGACGGTGATCCTGCACCGCCGTTTCGAGCCGGAGGCGGCGCTTCGCGCGATCGCCGATGAACGCCCGACGCAGCTCGTCCTGGTCCCGGCGACCATCCAGGCGGTGATCGACCTGCCGGACTGGGAAGCGGCGGACCTCTCCAGCCTGCGTCTGCTCACCACGGGCTCCTCGGTCGTGCCGCTCCACCTGATCGATGCGGTGCAGGCGCGCGGCATCCCCGTATGCCAGACCTACGGGCTGACGGAGACCGCGCCGGTCTCGATCTACCAGAAGCCGGGCGACGGGTTGCGCAAGCCGCGCTCGACCGGGAAATGCGGGCTCCACTGCGAGATGAAGATCGTCGATGACGACGGCAACGAGGTTCCGGTCGGCGCGTCCGGGGAAATCCTGATCCGCGGTGGCAATGTCCTTCGCGAATACTGGAACAATGAGGACGAGACGCGCCGCGCGCTCAAGCACGGCTGGTTCCATACCGGCGACGTGGCCTGGCGCGACGAAGAGGGCGACGTGTTCGTCATCGACCGCAAGAAGGACATCGTGATCTCGGGCGGGGAGAACATCTACCCGGCCGAGATCGAGCAGCTGATCCACCGGATGGACGACATCGCCGATGTGGCGGTGGTCGGACGCGAGGACGCGCGGTGGGGCGAGGTGCCTGTCGCCGTCATCGTTCCTGCGCCGGGCACGAAAATCGCGGCAACGGACTTTCTCGCCCGCTTCGAGGGCCGGCTCGCCCGCTTCAAGCACCCGAAGGAGGTGCTGTTCGTCGATGAGCTCCCAAGGACCGCCCTGGGCAAGACGCGGAAGCACGAGCTGAGGGAGTGGGTGAAGGGAAGTCAGGCAGGCCGGCTCCACGGGCCGGTTTCGTAGCGGAGCGGCGGTCGAAAAGGAGGCAGGGCATGGATTTGCCGACCATGGGCGTGGGGTCCTATGCAGCGCCCGGCTGGCTGTTCCTGTTCCGGGAGGCCATGCGCGCGGGACGGACCGGGGCGGAAGATGTCGAGGAGGCTTTCGACGATGCGACCCGCGTTGCGATCGCCGACCAGCTGGAGGCCGGTGTGGACATCCTCTCCGACGGCGAGCTGCGCCGGAGCCGCTTCGTCTATGAGATGTATGACCGGCTGACGGGCATCGACCGGCTGCCGCCGGGCCGGCGTCTCGGCGTGCCGGGCTACGACCGGGCGCCGCATTTCGTCGCCCGGGAACGGGTCTCGGCGCCGCACGGCCTCGGCATCGCGGGCGAATATCGCCGCCTGAGGGAACTGGCGCCAGGAAAGCCGCTCAAG
>JAJEAZ010000729.1 GCA_022824105.1 Alphaproteobacteria bacterium | reverse complement strand
CTGCCTGCCCCGGCCTTCGAGCCGGTGTTGTCGTTGGCGGCAACGCGGGGAACTGGCGCCCGCTCGCGGCCGTTTCCGTCTCGCTGCATCGCTCCCGCCTTCCCGGATTCGGTGACCCTGGAAGGGAGATTTGAACCTGCGAGCAAGCCTTGTCAAACGCTTCGTAAAGCACATTTCCTGAATGGAATCAACGGCTTGGCCCCTCATGGCCAATCCTGTCACCAGCTGGCCCGGCATGCGCCGACAGGACCATGACCGAAAAAATTCTCACCCAAGCTCATGAACCGCGACCGCAAGCGGATGATCGACAAGGAGCCTGTCCACGGTAAGCAGCCGGAGACCTTCCTCTTGCGCCTGGACCAACAGCAGTTCGTCGAACGGGTCCTTGTGGTCCAGCGGCGTTTCGAGTTCGCTCGCGGCATGGCGCATGGTCATCGGCAGGAACGTGATGTCCTGATCTTGCAGTGCGGCGACGACATCCTCGGGAGAGAAGCGGCTCTCGCGCTCGCCCGACCGGTGACGGGCATTGTGCTTGAGACGCATTTCCCAAATCGAAACAGCGCTGACATAGAAATCCGTCCCGCGTGCCGCCAGCACCCGGCGTTCGGAGTCCAGGAACATGCCCGGCCTGTCCATGAAGTCGAACAGGTAGGACGTATCGAGCAGAACGCGCATTGTCCGTCCGGCTACTCTTCGTCGAGCCCAAGCACCTTCCGGCTGAAGGCGGGATCGTTGAATTCCTCCGGCCAGCCTTCCCCATCGCCCTCGATCCCGAGGCGCCGACGGGCAGCTTCCAGCTTTTCGAAATCGATCCCGCCGCGCCGGTCACAGCGCACCAGTTCGGCCGTCGGCTGGCCGTGCCTTGTGATAATGACGCGCTCGCCTTTGCGGGCGGCGGTCACCAGTTCGGAGAGGCGTGCCTTTGCCTCGCGGATGGGAAATTCCATGACGGATCGCTCCCGGCCAGGGTTTCTCATTCGCCAGTATGCCGCGATGATCTCCGCCAATCAAGACCAAAGCGTGACTACAATTTCCCCGCCCCATCCCATTTTGATGCCCTCAAAACCACCGCCGAATCGGGGTGGTCGATAGCCGTTGGCGATACCGTCGACGGCATGGCCACGATGGGTATTCAGCGACATTCGCGGCCATGCGGTGACAGGGGGATGAGACCGCCTGTTCGTCCCTTGTTCTGCGGCTCGCGAGCGCATATCTGGCCCGTATGGACAGGCAAGATTCCGCTCATTTCGCCTCCATCGCGGGACTGCCGCGATGGTAGCGTCCATCGGCAAGATCGCCTCGCCGTCGCAGGGCGTGGGGTATTTCGAGAAGGACGGCTATTACGCGAAGGACGATGGGGCGCACCGCGAGGCGAGCGCCTGGGCTGGCAAGGGCGCGGCGGAGCTGGGCCTCTCCGGCCCGGTCGATCCCGACCGCTTCCGGTCGGTGCTGGGAGGCGAGGGTCCGGGCGGGCGCCGGCTCGGGCGCAAGGAACTCGGCGGCGGGATTGTCCACCGGCCCGGCCGGGACGTGACGCTGAGCGCGCCCAAGTCGGTCTCCCTGATGGCGATGGTGGGCGGCGACGACCGCATCGTCGAGGCGCACGACCGGGCGGTGGCGGCGACGCTCGGCTGGATCGAGAAGAACGCCATAGAGACCCGGATGCGCGATCCCGCGACCGGCGCGATGGTCCGGGCGGGCGACCAGAAGATGATCGCGGCCACCTTCCGGCACGACACGTCCCGCAACCTGGATCTCCAACTCCACACCCATTGCGTCATCGCCAACATGGTACAGGGCGAGGATTCCAAATGGCGCACGATGGTCGATGACGGCCTGCTCAAGGGCAAAATGGCGATCGGTTCGATCTACCGGGCGGAACTGGCGCAGGGGCTGAAGGGTCTCGGCTACGGCATCGAAAAGACCCATGGCGACGGGCGGTTCGAGATCGAGGGCGTCCCGCGCGAAGCGATCAACGCCTTCTCGACGCGCCGGGCCGAGATCGAGGCGGCGATGGCCGAGCGCGGCATGGGGGAGTCGAAGGACAATCCCCATCTGGCGGCGCGGGCGGCATTGATGACGCGCGCGGCCAAGCGCGACATCGACCGGGGCGCGCTGGACCGAAGCTGGAAGCGCCAGGCGAAGACCATCGGCTTCTCGCCGACCAGGGTCCGCGCGCAAGCCCGCAAGGCCGAGCGCGGGCTCCTCGGCCCGGACCTGTTCGCCGGTCCGGGCTATGCGGCGGGGGATGCGGCGGCCTGGGCGGTGGGGCACCTGTCGGAACGCCAGTCGGTGTTCGGCCATGCCGACCTGCTGGCGGCGCCGCTCGCCCGCGAGCCCGGCGCGGTCATCGTCGATGCCGCCGAACGCGCCATAGCTTCGCTCGAACGCGACGGCGCTCTCCACGCCGCGACCGGGCTCGACCATGGCCGGCACTGGACCACGGACGCGGCGCTGGCGCGGGAATCCGAGACCATCGCGCTGATGCGCGCGGGCCAGGGGGCAGAGAAGACGGTGATGCGCCGCTGGGTGGCGGAGACGAAGCTGCACCGGGGCCGCCTCAACGAAGGCCAGAAGGAAGCGGTCAAGACCATCCTCGCATCGAAGGATCGGGTGGTCGCGGTCCAGGGCTATGCCGGCACGGGCAAGACGACGATGCTGAAGCGCCTGCGCGCACTCGCCGCCAGCCAGGGCTACCGGACGGTGGGGCTCGCGCCCTCGGCCTCGGCGGCGAAGGCTCTGGCGAACGAGTCCGGCATCGGGTCGGAGACGCTGCAACGCTACGTCGCGCGCCATGACGGGATTGCCCATGGGCGGGGAACCGCTGAAGGGCTGCGCAAGCTCCGGGCCGCCAACGCGAAGACGGTGCTGGTGGTGGACGAGTCCTCGCTCGCCTCCAGCGAGCAGATGAAGAACCTCCTGCGGATCGCGACGGCGCTTCGGCTTCCCCGCGTGGTGCTGGTGGGTGACGAGAAGCAGCTCGGCGCGGTCGAGGCGGGCAAGCCGTTCGCCCAGCTCAAGGCCGCCGGGATGACCACGGCGGTGATGGACGACATCGTGCGCCAGCGCGACGCCGAGTTGAAGGCGGCGGTCAGGGCGAGCCTCACCGGCGACGTGAAGGGTGCCTTCGCGAAGCTCGGCGACGATATCCGGCAAGTCGAGTATGGCGCACTCGGGGCCGAGACCGCCCGGCACTGGCTCGACCTCCCGCCCCAACAGCGCGCCGCGACCGGGGTGATCGCGCCGACGCGGGCGCTGCGCGATGACATCAACGCCACCATCCGCGAGGGCCTGGTCGCCGAAGGCGCGATCTCCGGCCCCGCCCGGCCGGGCGAGAAGCTGGTTGCGCGCGATCTCACCCGCGCGCAAATGGCCCGCGCGTCGAACTACAACATCGGCGACACGGTGATCTTCAACCGGCCCTACAAGCGGCTCCGGGTCGAGAAGGGCGACGAGCGCCGGGTCGCCGCCATCGACCGGCGCTGGGGCGTCGTGCGTCTGGAGGACGCGAAGGGCAACCGGGCGCCGTGGCAGCCGGGCAATCTGGCCGCCGCGAAGGGCGGGGTCGAGGTCTACACGAGCGAGGCGATGGAGCTTCGCCGGGGCGACAGGGTGCGCTTCACCCGCAACGATCCCGTCTCGGGGCTCACCAACGGCGAGACCGCGACCGTCGATGCCGTGGGCCGGGACGGGGTTCTGTTCCGTCTCGACGACGGCAAGCTCACCCGGTTGGGCGACGGTGACGCCCAACTCCGGCATATCGATCGCGCCTTCGCGGCAACCGTCCACGCCTTCCAGGGCCGGACGGTGGATCGAATCCTCGCGGCGATGCCGGGGGAGAACCCCAACCTGGTCAACCAGCGCGCGTTCTATGTTGCCATCTCGCGGGCGCGGGATGCCGCACGCCTCGTCACCGACGACGCCCACAGGCTCGCCGACCGGCTCGAACGGGCGACGGGCGAACGGCTCGCGGCGCTCGATGCGACGGCGCAACGGGAGGCTTATGAGACGGTATTCGGACGCGATCCCGCCAATGAGCGGGGCGGCGATCATGTGACACGCGCTTCTCACGCGATGGATCGCGGCGCAGAAGTGGCCCGCGACGGGCAGGACGGGAACGAACGCGAGCGGCAACCGGATCGCGGAACGGGCCGCGAAGTCAGCCGCGAGTGCGAGCGGGAGCGTCCAGCCGCGCGCGAAACCGGCCGGGACCGCGACGGAAAATCGCGCGACCGGAGCGCCGGACGCGAGCGAAGCGGGCAGGAATCGACCGGCAAGGGCCACGGTCCCGACCGTGGCGGCGAGCGCCGGGAGAAAGTTGCCCGCGAATCCGAGCTCGAAAAGGCCACCGGCGCGAAGCAGAAGTCGCGCGACTTCGACCTGGGCCTGTAGCCTCCCCTCCCTCCTTCCGGCCAAACCGAAGCCGGAGATGAGCCGGGCAATACGGCGCATGGAGACAGCGCGATGGCGATGGCGTTGTCCCTGGCAACCGATTATCGTGCGCGGCATCGGCGGACCCGCACCGGCATCCGGGCGTTGCCGTCGGCTCGCAATCCTTGCAGGGGTCCGAGATGAGCCACGAGCGTTTTTCGCCTGCCAGCGTCCCGTTCGGCATGACCCGGCGCGGCTTCGCGGCCGCGGCGGCGCTGTCCGTTCTCGGGCCGCCGATCCCGGGCCTCGCCCAGGCACGGCCCCCGGGCTTCACCTTCTACGGTCGCGACCCCGGCGATCCGCAGGCGTGGGCGGACGCGCTCAGGCTCGATCCGAACAGCTTCGCGCCGGGCCAGTTCGAGTGGTGGTACTCCGACGGCCACCTTTCGAACGGCGTCACCTTCGTCGCCTCCTGGCAC
>JAJEAZ010000054.1 GCA_022824105.1 Alphaproteobacteria bacterium | reverse complement strand
CGGAGAGGAAGCGGGCAGCACCCGCGAGGGGGCGCTCGCCCGCATCCGCGAACACTATGACAGCGGCGCGTTCATCGAGACGCTCGCGCGCCGGGTGGCGGTGCCGTCCACCAGCCAGGACCCGGCCTTCGCGCCGCATCTCTGGCGCTACCTGGAAGAGGAGATCGCGCCGGCGGCCCGCGGCATGGGCTTCGAGGTCCGGGTGGAGCCGAATCCGGAGGGGGGCGGCGGGCCCCTGCTGACGGCCGTCAGGCAGGAGGACGCGGCGCTGCCGACCGTGCTCGTCTATGGCCATGGCGACACCGTGCTCGGCCATGAGGGCCAGTGGCGGGAGGGCCGCGACCCCTGGACGCTCGACCGGGACGGCGAGAAGCTCTACGGGCGCGGCACGGTGGACAACAAGGGCCAGCACGGCGTCAACCTCGCCGCGCTGGAGGCGGTGCTGGCGGAGCGCGGGCGGCTCGGCTTCAACGCGAAGCTGCTGGTGGAAACCAGCGAGGAGACCGGCTCGAAGGGCCTGCGCGCCTTCGCCGAAGCCAACAGGGAGCGGCTGGCCGCGGACGTGCTGATCGCGTCGGACGGGCCGCGCGTGGCGCCCGACCGGCCGACCGTCTATCTGGGCTCGCGGGGCGTCATCAACTTTGCGCTGGACATCGACGCGCGCGAGGGCGGCCACCATTCCGGCAATTGGGGCGGCCTGCTCTCCAACCCGGCGACCCGGCTGGCAAGCGCCGTCGCCAGCATGGTGGACGCGCGGGGCCGCATCCTGGTGGAGGGGCTGAGGCCGCCGCCCATGTCGAACGCCGTGCGCACCGCGATTGCCGACTGCGCCGTGGATGGCGGGCCGGGCGCGCCGGAGATCGACCCCGACTGGGGCGAGCCGGGCCTCACGCCCTGGGAGCGCGTCTTCGGCTGGAACGCGCTGGAGGTGCTGGCCCTGGGCGCGGGGGATGCCGAGCGGCCGGTGAACGCCATCCCGCCCCGCGCGCGGGCCGTCATCCAGATGCGCTTCGTCGCGGGCTCCGACGACGAGGCGTTCGAGGCCGCCATCCGCGCACATCTGGACGCAAACGGCTTCGGGGACGTGCAGGTCGCGCCCATGCGCACGACCATGAAGGCGACCCGCACCCCGCTCGACGACCCCTGGGTGCGCCGCGTCATGGCCTCGATCGACAAGACGCTGGGCCGCCCCCCGGCGCTGCTGCCCAATCTCGGCGGCTCGATCCCGAACGACGTGTTCACCGACGTGCTCGCCATGCCGACGATCTGGGTGCCCCACTCCTTCGCCGGCTGCTCCCAGCACGCCCCCAACGAACACGCGCTGGCCCCCCTCCTCCGCGAAGGCCTCGAAATGATGACCGGCATCTTCTGGGACATCGGCGCGTAGCGGGGCGGGGCGGGGAAGACTCGCCGATCTTGGGCATGTAGCCTTCCGGCGTGCAGTTTCCGCTTCTCCGGCGACTGTATGCTTCCCGCTGCTGAGCGCGACTTGCTCTTCGGGATAGCGGAAGCTAGCGAATGGAAATGGCTACCGGCTCGCCCCGTGAGAAAGAGTAGCGACTTGCAAACCGCTGCGACGGCACCCTATCGGTTTCATGCTGTCGGCGTTCGGACGACAGTATCGCGCACGGTCATCTCATTGAGCGATGAGACGCTCGAAGGTGGCGTTGTCAAGTTCTCCGTTAGAAACGAGCCCCTGCTCAGTTTGGAAGGCGCGCAGAGCACTCCGCGTACGCGGACCCATATGTCCATCGTCAGGGCCCGGATCGTACCCATGGCGCGCGAGCGCGCGTTGGGCCGCGGCGATGCGGTTGGCTTCCGATCCGTCGGATCGTGACGCACAACGCAGCCCGGAGGCATCCGGCAACCGGGCTATGATCTGTTCATCCACCATCTCCTCGGCCCCGGGAATCCCAGAGAAAATGACGACGGGTTGCGACAGGAATGGAGACTCGATGATCTGCCGAACGGAGGGGATACCGTCTTTGCCGGCACTGAGATCGGCTTCGGCGAGTTTCGCCGTATCGTCCGGGTGCACCCGTATCGTCTTCATCTTCCACCAGCCGATGGAGCGCGACAGCATCCACATCTCGGTGCTTAGGCCGCTTTCTGGATGGGGAAGGTGGAGCATCTTGGCCTTAAGGTGCCCGCCACCCGGCCCGGGAATTTCTTCTACGGGGAAGAGCATTGCGAGGACTGGGTTTTGCTGCGGCAGGCCGCAAGTCACGGTCCATACCGGCTCGCGCGCCTGCGCCCCTGCATTTGTCGTGACGGCAAGCGACAGTAGCGCAAGCGCCGCCGCTCGCAGCGGGGCGGCTGCTACTAACTTCCAACCAGGTACCAACGCCCATGCCCAAAGCTCCTGTTGAACCGCCTTTACCATCGTCCCCTCGAAATCCGGCCTTGCCTGCTATCGGCGCCATCGTAGCATCCTCCGGGACATCGGCGCGTAGCGGCAGTGCTGTGCTACCTTCAGGCGGGCAACGAAAGTAGCAGGCCATGTCCGGCGACAAACAGGAGAAGGACCGCGCCGAGCCCGCCACCGAGGAGTTGCGCGGCAAGCGGTCTTTCATCGACCACCTGCTGAACCAGCCCGAGGGCCCCGGAACCCCGCGTGCGAAGGTCGAGCCGCGGAATGTGGAGTTCTGACCGGCCTTCGATACGAATAGGGAGGCTTACATGGCGAAACTTCGGCATATTGCGGTGACGGTTCCGGACCTGGAGGCGGCGGCGCGGTTCTATGAGAACACCTTCGGCATGACCCGCCAGCAGCAGTCCGACATCGCGATCCTGCTTTCCGACGGGACGGTCAGCCTGGCGATCCTGAAGTTCAGGACCGACGAGCAGGCGGGCGACGAGCGGGGCAAGGACTTCCACGGCCTGCACCATATGGGCTTCGTGGTCGATGACATCGACGCGATGAGCCGGGAGATCGAGGCCAATGGCGGCCGCTACCACATGCGGCTCCCGGACTCGGCCGACGGCGCGACCGAGATCAAGTTCTACGACCCCAACGGCGTTGTCTTCGACATCGTCACCGCCGACTACGCCACCAACGCCTGGGGCGCCAAGGTCTCGGACTGACCGCGCCCGCTTGCCGCCCGGCGGGGCGGGGGGCTACAAGGCGGCGTTCGTTCCGAACGAAGGGACTTCGCATGACCGAGGCGGCTCTCGTTCCGCTGCTGGTGCGCATTGCCGACGCGCTGGAACGGCTGGCTCCCGGGGCGGGGGCGGCGCCGGACCTCGATTCGGCCGACGCCTTCGTCTGGCATGCCGAGGGCGGGCGGCTCGCGCCGGTGGCGGAGGTCAACCATGTGGCGCTGCCGCTGCTGCGCGGCATCGACCATGTGACGGGCATCCTGCTGGAGAATACGAGCCGCTTCGCCGAGGGGCTGCCCGCCAACAATGCGCTGCTCTGGGGCGCGCGCGGCATGGGCAAGTCCTCGCTGGTCAAGGCCATCCACGCCCACATCGCGGCCGAGCGGCCGGGCGCGCTCGCGCTCGTTGAAATCCACCGCGAGGACATCGGCTCGCTGCCGGGCCTGCTGGCGCTGCTCAGGGGCGCGGGCCGGCGCTTCGTGCTGTTCTGCGACGACCTCTCCTTCGACGGCAGCGACACCACCTACAAGTCGCTCAAGGCCGTGCTCGAAGGCGGGCTGGAGGGCCGGCCGGAGAATGTCGTCTTCTACGCCACCTCCAACCGCCGCCACCTGATGCCGCGCGACATGATCGAGAACGAGCGCTCGACGGCCATCAATCCCGCGGAGGCCGTCGAGGAGAAGGTGTCGCTGTCGGACCGCTTCGGCCTCTGGCTCGGCTTTCACAATTGCAGCCAGGCGACCTATTTTGAGATGGTCGAGGGCTATGCTGCGCATTTCGGCCTGGAGGTCGAAAGCGAGGCGCTGCGCCGGCAGGCGAACGAGTGGGCCGTCACGCGCGGCGCGCGCTCGGGGCGCGTGGCCTGGCAGTTCGTGCAGGACCTTGCCGGCCGGCTCGGCCGGAAGCTGAACGGGAGGGGCGGGCCCCAATGATCCTGCTGATCGATAACTATGACAGCTTCGTCTACAACCTGATGCACTTCCTGGGCGAGCTCGGGGCCGATATCGAGGTCCGGCGCAACGACGCGCTGAGCGCGGACGAGGCGCTGGCGATGGAGCCGGAAGCCATCGTGATCTCGCCCGGCCCCTGCGACCCCGACAAGGCCGGCATCTGCCTGGAGCTGGTGGAGAAGGCGGCAGGCCGGGCGCCGCTCTTTGGCGTCTGCCTCGGCCATCAATGTATCGGCCAGGCCTTCGGCGGACGGGTGTTGCGCGCGCCGGTCTGCATGCATGGCAAGCTCTCGCGCATCCACCATGACGGCACGGGCGTGTTCGCCGGCCTGCCGTCCCCCTTCGAGGCGACGCGCTACCACTCGCTTGCCGTCGAACGCGGGACGATGCCGGACGTTCTGGAAGTCAACGCCTGGACCGAAGACGGGATCGCGATGGGCGTGCGCCACCGGGAGCTCGACGTTCACGGCGTGCAGTTCCATCCGGAAAGCATTGCCTCGGAGCACGGCCACCGACTGCTCGCCAACTTCCTGACTTCGGTATCGGGCCGGCCGCCGGCAGGGGCGCCGAAGCCGCTGCCGGAACGGCGGGTGTTTGCGGCATGAGCGGCGATCTGAGAGCCATCCTGGCGCGCGTGGCGGACGGCGCGCAGCTTGGGGAGGCGGAGGCCGAGACCGCTTTCGAGATCCTGATGTCGGGAGACGCCACGCCCTCCCAGGCGGGCGCCTTCCTGATGGCGCTGCGCGTGCGCGGCGAGACCATCGACGAGATCACCGGCGCGGCGCGGATCATGCGCGAGAAGGTGCTGGGGGTCGAAGCGCCGGC
>JAJEAZ010000115.1 GCA_022824105.1 Alphaproteobacteria bacterium | reverse complement strand
CCCGGCTGGCGCCGGGAGCGGCCTCCGCGGGACGGACAGGAAGACTAGAGGGGGAACCCGGGTGGCGGGAGACGCGCACGGTCCGCTGGAGCAGTTCCGGATCAAGGAGCTGGTCGATATCCCTGTGGCCGGAGTTGAGCTCGACATCACCAATTCCACCGTCTGGATGGTGGTTGCCGCCGCCGGCGTGATCGCGGTGATGGTGGGCGGCACGCGCCGGCGCGCCCTGGTTCCGGGGCGGCTGCAGTCCATCGCCGAGCTTGCTTACGAGTTCATCGCCGGCATGGTGCGCGACACGGTCGGCGACGAAGGCCGGAGATACTTCCCGCTCATCTTCACGCTCTTCATGTTCATCCTGTTCGGCAATCTCGCCGGGATGCTCCCCTACAGCTTCACCTTCACCAGCCACATCGCGGTCACTTTCGCGATGGCGGCGGTGGTCTTCGTCGGCGTGACCGTGCTGGGCTTCGTCAAGCACGGGATGCACTTCTTCAGCTTCTTCGTGCCGCCGGGCGTCTCGGTGTTCATGTGGCCGCTGCTGATCCCGATCGAGATCATCTCCTACCTCTCCCGGCCGATCAGCCTCTCGGTGCGCCTGTTCGCCAACATGCTGGCCGGCCACACCCTGCTCAAGGTTTTCGCCGGCTTCGTGCCGGCGCTCGGCGTTGCCGGCATCCTGCCGCTCGCCTTCGTTTCGGCGCTGACGGGGCTGGAGATCGTCATCGCGTTCCTCCAGGCCTATGTGTTCGCGATCCTCACCTGCCTTTACATCAACGATGCGCTTCACCTCCACTAACCGGCTTTCCGCCCACGCGAAGAAGGGACCAATCCCATGGAAACAGAGGCCGCCAAAGTCATCGGCGCGGGTCTTGCCGTCATCGGCGTCATCGGCGCCGGTATCGGCATCGGCAATATTTTCGCTTCCTTCATCCAGGCTGTCGGGCGCAACCCGTCGGCGCGGGGCGAAGTGTTCCCGATGACGATGCTGGGCTTTGCCCTCGTCGAAGCCATCGCGCTGTTCGCGCTCGTCGTGGCGCTCGTCATCCTGTTCGGCTGAGGCCGCGCCCGGCGCCCGCCCATGCCGCAACTGGAGCAAATCTCCACCTATGCGAGCCAGATCTTCTGGCTGGTGGTGGTGTTCGCCGTCCTGCTGGGCGTGATGCTCAAGGTCGCCCTGCCGCGCGTGCAGGGCATTCTGGAGGAACGGCAGAAGCGGATCGACGACGACCTCGCCCGGGCCGCGGCGCTGCGCGACGAGGCCGAGGCCGTGCTGCGCGCCTATGAGCAGGCGCAGGCGGACGCGAGGGCCGAGGCGCGCCGCCTCCTGCGCGAACAGCAGGAAGCCGCCGCGACCGAGGCGGCGGCCCGCCATGCAGCGCTCGGCGAACGCCTCGCCGGAGACGCCGCGGCGGCCGAAGCCCGGATCGCCGAAGCGCGCCGCGAGGCGCTGGCCGGCATTGAGGCGGCGGCGGGAGAGGTCGCGCAGGCTATGACCGCCAGACTGATCGGCGTCGAGGTGGACGCGGCAGAGGCCGCCGCCGCGGCAGCCGGGACCGGCCGGGCGGGCGCGTGATGTTCTCCGACCCGACATTCTGGACCGCCGTCGGCTTCGTCATCTTCGTCGCCGCCGTCGCGCGCGCGGTCTGGCGCATGGCGACGAAGGCGCTCGACGACAGGGCGGCCGGAATCAAGGCGTCCATCGACGACGCGGCGGCGCTCCGCGAGGAAGCGCAGGCCCTGCTTGCGGACTACCGGAGGAAGCAGCAAGGCGCGGAGGAGGAAGCCGCGGCCGTGCTGGCCCACGCGCGGGAGGAGGCGGCGCGCGTCGCCGAAGAGGCCGGGCGCGCGCTCGAAGATGCGCTCAGGCGCCGCGAACAGCAGGCGCTCGCCAAGATCGCCCAGGCCGAGCAGGAAGCGCTGGCCGAGGTGCGCGCCCATGCCGTCCGGCTGTCGGCCGCTGCGGCCCGGACCCTCATCGAGCGCCACCTCGACAAACCCCGCGCCGACACGCTGGTTGCCGAATCGGTGGAGAGTCTGCCCCGCCACCTGCACTGAGCCGCCGCCGAAGCGCCGCCGGGTCCCCGAGCCAATGCCGTCCGTTTTTGGCCATTGAACGAAGCCGACCGGGGTCTCGGAGGGATGCGGAGTCCCTCGTCCTCTCCCTTTCCGCCGCGCCCGAACGCATCTCCTTCGACCGGCCCCGGTCTTCACATCGCGATATGAGGATGCCGGCCTCCAATCCGGGCCGTGCGCCCCGCTCACTCGCTCCAGACCCGGCAGCAAGGGCCCGGCGGCCCGCGCGGAGGGTCTTTCCCGGGCTTCGTCGGCTACCTTGGGCGGCGCAAAAGCGGCCTTCCAGGCCGGTTTCTACCGCGCACGAACCCACGCAGACGGTCCCGGTCCCTGCTTGCGGGAAGCGTGTATCTAAGGTATACGTACTATATTCAAATGGTAACTTCCGATATCGAGATCAAGCTCCTGCGCGCTTTCGTCGGCGTTGCCACCGAACAGAGTTTCACGGCCGCCGCCAAGCTGGTTGGAGTTTCGCAGGGGGCCATTTCCACGAGGGTTCGTGCGCTTGAGGACCAGCTCGGCGTACGTCTGTTCCGCCGGGCCCGGCTGAATGTGCGGCTGACGCCGGCGGGCGAGGAGTTGTTCCCGGCTGCGCAGGCCCTGCTCGACCGCCACGACCGGCTTTTTCAGGATGCGCGTTCCAGAACGGTGGCAGGCCCTGTCCGGGTCGGCGCTGCGGAGGGGTTCGGCGCGGCGCTACTGGCCCCGCTTCCCGAGCGCGTCCGCGAGCGCTATCCGGCCGTCGAGCTGGAGGTCATCTGCGATTTCGACGCCGGGTTGCGGCAGGCGGTGGAGGCGGGCAGCCTCGATCTCGCCCTTCTCGTGCTGGGCAGGGAAGCGCCGTCGGCTGCGGTGTTGGGCCGGCCCCGCCTTCACTGGGTGGGCGCGCCGGAGTTCGCGTTCGACGGGGATGGGCCCATCCTCGTCGCGGGCTACCCGGAGGGCTGCCCCGTCCGGGCTGCAGCGCTTGCCGCGCTGGAGGGCCAGGGCGTCGCCCACCGCATGGTATTGAGTACATGGAGCGACCGGATCCTGGACCGCGCCCTGCAGTCGGGCTGGGTGCTCGCCGCCATGCCGGAAAACCAGGTGCCCAGGGACCTGAAGGTCGTCAACCGGCCGTCGCTCCTGCCGAAATTGGACAGGATCTTCGTCCAGCTTCTGGAACGGCCGACCCTGGAGGATGACGCCGCGAAGACCGTAGGCCGCGAGATAGCGGATATCTATCTCGGTCGATAGGCGCCTGTCTGCCGGCGTGCCCGGGCCATAAGCAGGAAATTGACCACATAGTGATATTCCATTATGGAATGTCTATGGAAAACATCGATCCCAAGCTGCTGCGCGCCTTCCTGCATGTCGCCCGCGAAGGGAGTATTTCCGCCGCAGCCCGGCGCCTGGGCCTGTCGCGGGCCGCGGTGTCCCTCCGGGTGCGAACGCTGGAGAAGCGGCTCGGAGCCCGCCTGTTCCATCGCGCCCCCCGCGGCCTGTCCCTGGCGCCCTCGGGTTCCGGCCTGCTGCCCGCCGCGCGGGAGATTGTCGCTATGAACGACCGACTGTTCGAGCACGCTACGGCGCTCTCCCTCCGGGTCTCCGCCGGGCCCGGCCGCCGGTCCCCCAGGGCCGCGGCTTCTGCGACCCCGGACCCGACGCCGTAACAGCCCCCCCATCATACCCGGATACCCCCTTCGACAGGCTCGGGGCAGGAAGAAAGCGGCTTCAGAAGTCCAGCTTCGCAGCACCCAGCATCCGCAGGTTGAGCTTGTCCTGGACGAGCAGTGCGACGCCGCCTGCCGCATCCAGCACCGTCTCGACTGCGAGTTCGCCTTCCATCGCCGCGCCGTCCCATTCGGCGACCTCCACGATCTCGCGCACGACATTGCTGTAGCTGAGATGCCGGCCTGCGTTTTCGCCGCGCTCGATGTCCTGGTCGAGCTTGCGGGCAAAGCGCACCAGATGGACCCGAGCGCCGCCCTGCCCGGCCGGCAGCGCGTAGCCCAGAAGTCCCGGTCCGCGCCATTCCAGCCGGACCGCCAGGCGCGACGCCGAAGTGGCTTCCGCCTGGGCGATGGCCACCCTTATCCGCTCCGCATTGAAGCCGACCACGTCGTAGCGCCCGTCGATCACCATCTGCGGAGTATAGACATTGCGGCGGCCGAGAACCGGGCTGTAGGCATATTGCCGGTCGGTCCCGGCCTGCGTGGCGAAGGGGTCCGGCCAGCCCAGACGGTCCCAGTAGTTCACATGAAAGCCGAGCGCGACCACATCGTCCCGGTTCGCAAGGTGGCCGAGGATGCTGTCCGCGGGCGGGCAGGACGAACAGCCCTGCGAGGTGAACAGCTCCACCACCACCGGCTTCGAGGCATCCGCCCAGGCCCCGGCGGCGGCGAACAGGCCGGCCGCGGCGAGCAGCGCCCGGGCAAGAACGGCCCTCATTCGAACAACGCCACGGCCCGGATCGGGCTGCCGGTGCCGCCGCGAATCTTGAGCGGGAAACCGATGAAGCGGAACCGGCCCCGCCCGATCACCGCCTCCAGGTTGGCGAGGCATTCCATGTGGGTGATCCGGCGCTCGGCGCAGGCGCGGTGGGCGCGGAAGTTCAGTTCGCCCTCCGGGGCCGGGCTGACGGCCTCGACGCCGAACATGCCGATCCCCTTGTCGGCGAGCCAGTGGACCGACTCCGTCGCGAGGCCCGGGAACTCGTGGCCATAGGCCGGCGTGCCGAACATGCGCCGGTTGACGCCCATGGCGAGCAGCACCGTGTCGCCCTCGCGGATCTCCTCCCCGGATGCCTCGAGCGCGGCCTCCATTTCGGCCACCGTCACCGCATGGCGGGGCGGCGGCTCGCCGAGGTCGAGACAGATCGCGGAGGTGTAGAAGCGCTCGAGCGCCATCCGGTCTATCGACTCCGCCTCCGGGTCGGGATCGAAATGGCAGAACGCATCGACATGGGTGCCCGAATGGTCCGACAGCGACATTGTGAGGGACTTCGAGGTGAAATCGAAGCCGCCGGCCGACTTGATCTCGGAATGGTCGTTCCAGACCGTCACGACCACCGGGGGATGGGACGGATGATGGGCGGTGCGATGATAAAGCTCGCGGGAGAGATCGACGAGTTCCATCAGACCGGCCTGTCGCCTTCCAGCGTCACCCGGTGCATGCTCCGGCGGTATCCCTGGTAGTCGTTGAGCGCGTAGTGATGCGTGCAGCGATTGTCCCAGAACGCGATCGACCCCTTCTCCCAGCGGAACCGGCAGGTGAACTCCGGGCGCGATGCATGCCGGTAGAGATAGTCGAGCAGCGGCCGGCTCTCCTCTGCGGTCCAACCGTCGATCCGCCGTGTGAACGCGCCGTTGACGAACAGGCACTTGCGGCCCGTTTCCGGATGGGTGCGGACGACGGGGTGGCTGCTCTCGATGGTCTCGTCCACCTCGTTGAGCTTGGTGGTGCGGATTGCGTTTGCGGCGTCGCGGCGGGCCTTGTTCGTGAAGATGTCGGAACTGTGGATGGCGCGCAGCCCCTCCAGCATCTCCTTCATGCCGTCCGACAGCGTTTCATAGGCGAGATACTGGCTGGCGAACATGGTGTCGCCGCCCGCGGGCGGCACTTCCAGCGCGTAGAGGATCGAGCCCAGCGCGGGCGCCGGCAGGTAGGTGACGTCGGAATGCCAGACGCCGCCGATATTGCCGGTCGCCTCCGGCTCCTTCAGCACGGGCAGGATCTCCGGGTGTCCCGGCAGCGACTCGTAATAGCCGTGGATGTTCAACTCCCCGAAACGCCGGCCCAGCTCCTTGTGGGCGCCGGGATCGAGTTCCTGGTCGCGGAAGAAGATCACCTGGTGATCGAGGAAAGCGCGATGGACGGTGTCGAACTGCTCGTCGGACAGCGGCTCCGCCAGATCGACGCCGTGGACCTCCGCGCCGAGCGCGCCCGCCACCGGCCGGACCTCTATGCTGTTGGACTTCATCGTCTTCCTCCCCTATCACTCTGGCTGGAACTTACTCTATCACCCTGTCCGCAACCAAGCATGACGGTACCCGATTTACAGGGCCGCCTCGACCGGGCGGCCCGTCGCCATGAGACGCCTTGCGGCGACGGCAGCATGGTCTGGCGCGAATGGGGCGCCGGGCGCACCGTGCTGCTGCTGCACGGCTCCTTCGGCTCCTGGACGCACTGGCTGCGCAACATCGAGGCGCTGGCGGCGCGCTTCCGGGTGCTGGCCTGCGACCTGCCGGGCATGGGCGAGAGCGACCTGCCGCCGATACCCTTCGATGCCGGCAGCCTCGCCGACATCCTGGCGGAGGGCCTGGAGCGGCTGGCGCCGGAGCCGTTCCACCTCGTCGGCTTTTCCTTCGGCGGCATCGTCGGCGGCCATGTCGCCGTGCGCATGCTCCCCCGCATACTCAGCTACACCGCCGTCGGCTCCAATGCGCTCGGCCTGCCGATGGCCGCCAGGGCCCCGCTGCGCAAGCCGAACCGGGGCATGAGCGAGGCGGAAATCCTCGACCTCCACCGCCACAATCTCGGCCTCCAGATGTTCGGCGATCCGGCGAGGATCGACGCGCTCGCGCTTGCGCTCCAGAACGCCAATACGCGCCGGGCGCGCATCCGCTCCGGCAGCATTCCGGCCGGCGACAGCCTCGCCCGCCGGCTCCGCGAGATGGCCGCCGCCGGCCTGCCGATCCAGGGCATCTGGGGCGAGCGCGACGCCACGGCCGGCGACCTGCTGCACACGCGCCGAGACCTGTTCCACAGGCTGCAGCCCGGCTGCCCCTTCCATACCGTTCCCGGCGCCGGCCACTGGGCCGCCTTCGAAGCGCCGGGGGAAGTCAACCGCATCCTGATCGACAGCCTTTCCGAAATGGAGCCCGCCGCGTGCATGCCATCGAAGCCATAGCCACCCGCCGCTCGGTCCGCGCCTTCAAGCCGGACCCGGTGCCGCTGGAAATTGTCCGGGAGATATTGGAGGTCTCCGCGCGAGCGCCTTCGGGCACCAACATGCAGCCCTGGAAAGCGCGGGTGGTGACCGGCGCCGCGCGCGAGCGGCTGACCCGCGCCGCGCTCGCCGCCGGCGCGAACGGAGCCGCGCTCAAGGCCGAGTACAAATACTATCCCGACCGGTTTCCGGAGCCGTACCTCTCCCGGCGCCGGAAGGTCGGCTGGGACCTTTACGGCCTGCTGGGCATCGAGCGCGGCGAGAAGGAAAAGATGCGCGCCCAGCATGCGCGCAACCAGATGTTCTTCGATGCGCCCGTCGGCATCATCTTCAGCGTGGACCGCGTGCTGGAGATCGGCAGCTGGCTCGACTACGGCATGTTCCTGGAGAATGTCATGGTGGCGGCGCGGGCTTTCGGCCTGCACAGCTGCCCGCAGGTCGCCTGGACGCCCTATCACGAGACCGTCCGCGAGGTGCTCGGCATGCCGGAGGAGGAGGTCGTCGTCTGCGGCATGGCGCTCGGCTACGAGGACGAGGATGCCGTCGAGAACAGCCTGCGCACCGAACGCGCCCCGCTATCGGACTGGGTATGCTTCCACGAGGAGTGACGCGCGGTTGAAACGGATGATCGCCCGCAAGAAACGCGCCCTCGGGGTTCCGCCCTGAGTTGTCGAAGGCGGCCGGAGGCGATTTCGAGCCGGGCCCCGACTTCCCCGCTCGGAGGCGGGGGACGGTTGGGGGCGGGAACCCTTGCGGCGATGTCATGAATTGTCATGTTTTTGTCGCAACGGCCCTCTCGCGACCGGAGGTCCGCGCACCTCTTGCGCTTCCCCTCCGTCATGCCCGGACTTGTTCCGGGCATGACGTGAGGAGGCGCGGCGTGAAGAGGGCCGGGGCGGCGGTTGGGGGCGAGGGTCGGTTGCGTTCATCGGTGCCTCCTTCCAGGCAAAGGGCGGGACAGGGTGTCCCTGTTTTGCGCGCGTTTCGCGTGCGGGCGCGGGCGGGTGTCGGCGCCGGCGCGGTTCGTGCGCCTGATTGCGCGCGCGAGACGCAGGGCGCACCTCGCCTGCCCGTTCCCGCCGGGGGCTTTTTCGGCCCCCAGC
Source organism: Alphaproteobacteria bacterium (assembly GCA_022824105.1). Taxonomy (GTDB): domain Bacteria; phylum Pseudomonadota; class Alphaproteobacteria; order Bin95; family Bin95; genus Bin95. Next base: position 1,530 of record JAJEAZ010000115.1, on the reverse strand, counting down.
CGGTCGCTTTCTGCAGAAACGCCGAAAGGCGGCCCCGGAAGCCGCCTCTCTCTACTTTCATCATACACCATACCGCCAAATGTCAAGCCCGGCCGGGAACAAAAATGAAACTGCAGGGCACTGTGCCAGCGGTCGTTGGTATAAATCCCTATCGTTCCCTGAGACCGGCGAGCACGGCGCCGGCGAGGTAGAGCGAGCCGGCGATCAGCACCGGGCGGGCGGGGCCGAGGCGTTCGAGGGCGGTTTCCACATCCGGCGCGGCCGAGGCGTCCATGCCGGCGGCGCGCGCTGTCGCGGCCAACGCTTCGGCGGGCACGGAAGCCGCGCTGCCGGGCACGGGCACCGCCACCGTTCGCTCGACATGCGGGGCGAGCGCGGCCAGGAAACGGTCGCGGTCCTTGGTGTCCAGCATCCCCACGACGAGGCCGAAGCGCTCCGGCCGCCCGGCCAGCCACTCCGCCAGCACGCGGCCCGCCGCCGGGTTGTGGCCGCCGTCGAGCCAGATTTCGGGCGCCTCCGAGAGCCGCTGGAGCCGCGCCGGCCAGCTTGCGCCTTCGAGGCCGCGAACCAGCGCCGCCTCCGGCAGACCGAAGCCTTCGAGGCAGGCAAGCGCCAGGCCCGCATTGCCCGCCTGGTGGGCGCCAGCGAGACCGAGCTTCGGCAGGGCGAGCGTCATCCGGCGTCCGTGGTACACGCCCTCCGACACCCGCCAGTCGTCATGGACGGGCGCACCCGCCTCCGCCGCCTTCGCCAGGATGACCGCCCTCGCCTCCTCCTCCTGAGGGGCGAGCGCCAGCGGCACGCCGGGCTTGACGATCCCCGCCTTCTCGCCGGCGATTTCCGCCAGCGTCTCGCCGAGGAACTGCGTGTGGTCGCGGGCGACCGGCGTTATGGCGGTCACGGCCGGGCGCTCGACCACGTTGGTCGTGTCGAGCCGGCCGCCAAGGCCGACCTCCAGCAGGAGGACATCGGCAGGCGCGCGGGAGAAGGCGAGGAACGCCGCCGCGGTCGTGATCTCGAAGAAGGTGATCGGCCGGCCTTCGTTCGCCCGCTCGCACTCCTCAAGCAACGCCAGGAGCTCACCGTCCGGGAGCGTCTCCCCGGCCACGGTGATGCGCTCGTTGAACCGCACAAGATGCGGCGAGGTATAGGCATGCACGCGCCGGCCGGCCGCCTCCAGCATCGCGCGCATGAAGGCGACGGTCGAACCCTTGCCGTTGGTGCCGGCGACGTGGATGACAGGCGGCAGCCGGCGCTCCGGGTTCCCCAGCCGATCAAGGAGGCGCAAGACCCGGTCGAGCTTGAGGTCGATCAGCTTGGGATGCAGCGCCGTCAGCCGCGCCAGCACCGGGTCGAGCGCGCTCAACCCTCGATCTGCTCCCGGTCCGCCCCGCCGGGATCGTTCGCCGCCGCCGTTTCGGGGATTTCCGGATTGGCCAGCAGGGGCGCGCCGTCAACCTCGTCCGGCGGCGGCTTCGGCTGCATGAGCATGGAAAGCAGCCGGCCGAGCGTGTCGCGCAGCTCGCGCCG
>JAJEAZ010000496.1 GCA_022824105.1 Alphaproteobacteria bacterium | reverse complement strand
AGGAAGGTGCGAATGAGCGTCGAGCCGTCATCCATGCGCTGGCGCTCGCCGTTCCCGTCCACCACCGGCATGTGCGCGCCGAGCCAGGTGGCGTGGCGGGCGCCGCTGGCAAAGGCGATCTTCGCATCGGCCCGGTATCCGCCCTCAACGGTCCTGGCCTCGGCGGGGCCGGGTCCCCAGGCGAGCACGGCGGCCGGGTCGCCGCCCCACATTTCCTCCGCGATCTCGGGCGCCAGATAGGCGGCGGCCATGGCGCAGCCATTCGCCTGGCAGAGGCACCAGGCGGTGCTGCCGTCATGGCGCGCAATCTCGGAGATCGTCTTGAAGAAGGTCGGCGGCGGCGTCTCCAGCCCGCCAAAGGGCTTGGGCAGCAGCATCCGGAACAGTCGATGCTCGTGCAGCGCGGCGAGCAGGCCGGGCGTGAGCCGCCGCTCGCGGTCGATTTCCGGCGCGGCCGCCTCGATCTTCGGGCCGAGGCCGCGCGCCGCCTCCAGCACGCCGTCCGAACGGAGCATCAGAACATGATGACGCTGCGCGCCACGCTGCCGGATTTCATGTCGTCGAAGGCCTGGTTGATGTCCTTGAGCTCGATGCGCTGCGAGATCATCTCGTCGAGGCGGAGCTTGCCGTTCAGGTAGAAATCGACCAGGCGGGGCATATCGACCCGGAACCGGTTGGAGCCCATGGTCGAGCCTTGAATGCGCTTCTCGCGCAGGAATTCCGGCCCGTGCAGCTCGATCTTGGTGCCGACCGGTATCATACCGACGATCGTTGCTGTGCCGCCCGGACGGATCATGCGGAAGGCGTTCTCGGAAGTCGATTTGAGGCCGATGCACTCGATGGCGTGGTGGACGCCGCCGCCCGTGATCTCCCGCACCTCGCCGACCATGTCCTGCTCGGTCGCGTCGATCACATGCGTCGCGCCGAACTCCTTGGCGAGGTTGAGCTTGGAGCCGACCGTGTCGATGGCGATGATCCGCCCGGCCCCGGCGATGGCCGCGCCGTTGACGGCCGAAAGCCCGACGCCGCCGCAGCCGATGATCGCCACATCCATGCCGGGCTCGACCTTGGCCGTGTGGAAGACGGCGCCGACGCCCGTCATCACGCCGCAGCCGATGAGCGCGGCGCGGTCGAGCGGCATGTCCTCGCGCACCTTCACCAGCGCATGCTCATGCACCAGCATCATCTCGGCATAGGAGGAGAGGTTGGCGAACTGCGTCATCGGCGCGCCGCCCTTGGCGAGCCGCGGCTCCTCGTCCGCCCGGCGCTGCAGGTCCGGGTTGTCGCAAAGCGACATATGGCCGGTCAGGCAGTATTCGCACTCGCCGCAGAAGGCGGAGAGGCAGGTGATGATATGGTCGCCCTTCTTCACATATGTCACCTGCTCGCCGACTTCCTCGACGATGCCCGCGCTTTCGTGGCCGAGCACGATGGGCAGCTTCGCCGGGTAGAGGCCCTCGACGAAGTGAAGGTCGGAATGGCACACGCCCGCCGCCACGGTGCGCACCAGCACCTCGCGCGGGCCCGGCTTGGAGATCTCCACATCCTCGATCTCGAGCGGCTTGCCGACTTCACGGAATACGGCGGCTTTCATGGGCCTCGTCCCCTCCGGGTGGTCTTCTGTCCTCAGGGGCGATGATGCCCCAGGGCGGGCGCCGGCGGAATCAGTTCTTGGAGCGGTCCACCAGCGCGTTCTCCGCGATCCACGGCATCATGCCGCGCAGGCGCGCGCCGACTTCCTCCACCGGATGCTCCGCCGCGCGCCGGCGCATGGCCTTGAAGCTCGCCTGCCCGGCGGCGTTCTCCAGCACCCATTCGCGCGCGAAGGCGCCGGACTGGATTTCGTCCAGGATGGTCTTCATGCGCGCCTTCACGCTCTCGTCCACGACACGGGGCCCGCGGCTGTAATCACCGTATTCCGCCGTATTGGAGACCGAGTAGCGCATCTGCGCGAGGCCGCCCTCATAGATCAGGTCCACGATCAGCTTCACTTCGTGGACGCATTCGAAATAGGCCATTTCAGGCGCGTAGCCGGCCTCGCAGAGCGTTTCGTAGCCGGCCTGGATCAGCGAGGTGATGCCGCCGCAAAGCACGGTCTGCTCGCCGAACAGGTCCGTCTCGCACTCCTCCTTCATGGTCGTCTCGATGACGCCCGCCCGGCCCGCGCCGAGGCCGCACGCATAGGAGAGGCCGAGCTCCTGGCAGTTGCCGGAGGCGTCCCTGTGGACGGCGAGCAGGCTCGGCACGCCGGCGCCGCGCACATATTCGGAGCGCACCAGGTGGCCGGGGCCCTTGGGCGCGACCATGAACACGTCGAGATCGGAGCGCGGCTCGATGAGGTTGAAATGGATCGAAAGCCCGTGCGCGACGGCGAGCGCGGCGCCCTCCTTCATGTTGCCGGCGAGGTCGCCGGAATAGAGCGCGGAATGGCCCTCGTCGGGGGTGAGCATCATCACCACATCCGCGGTCCGCGCCGCCGCATCGGGCGTCATCACGGTGAAGCCGGCGCCCTCGGCCTTCGGCCGGCTGCCGGAGCCCTCGCGCAGGCCGACGATGACGTTCTCCACGCCGCTCTCGCGCAGATTGTTGGCGTGGGCATGGCCCTGGCTGCCATAGCCCAGTATGGCGACGGTCCGCGACTTGATGAGGTTGAGGTCGGCGTCGCGATCGTAATAGACGCGCATGGAGCAGGCTTCCTTTCTGTCGTCGTGTCTCTTCGCAGGCGTTCACATGCCTTCGGCGCCGCGCGCGATAGCGACGACGCCGGTACGGGCGAGGTCCGTCAGGCCGAGCGGGCGCATCAGGTCGATGAAGGCGTCGATCTTGTCCGTCGAACCGGTCACCTCGAACACGAAGGACCGGTGCGTGCTGTCCACGGCGCGCGCCCGGAAGATGTCGGCAATGCGCAGCGCCTCGATCCGCCGGGCGCCGCCGCCGGCCACCTTCACCAGCACCAGCTCGCGCTCGACATGCGGGCCTTCGTTGCTGAGGTCGGAAACGCGGTGGACAGGCACCAGCCGGCCGAGCTGGGCCTTGATCTGCTCCAGCACCATGAGCGTGCCGGAGGTGACGATGGTGATGCGGGAGAGATGGCCGGTCGGGTCGATCTCGGCGACGGTCAGGCTCTCGATATTGTAGCCGCGACCCGAAAACAGGCCGATGACGCGCGCCAGCACGCCGGGTTCGTTATCCACGACCACGGCGAAGATGCGCCGTTCCTGCTGTTGCTCCCTGGCGGTCAAACCGGTCTCTCCTCGCGCCGGGCGGCCAGAATTCGGGGCTACTGCCGGGTCCGGCCGGGCCAGTCGGCGCCCGATGGTTTGCCGATACCGTCACCCCGGCCCCCGAGCCGGGGTCCAGCCCTGCCGGCGCAACCTTGCTGGAAGGCCGGGGGATGGACCCCGGATCTCCGCTTCGCTCCGTCCGGGGTGACGAAGGGGGAGTCTGGCAGGCGTCGTTTCAAAGCGATGAACCCTGCACTAGACGAGGACCATGCCTTCGGCGTCGATTTCCGCCTCCGCGTCTTCCATGCCGCCGAGGATCATCTCGTTATGCGCCTTGCCGGAGGGAATCATCGGGAAGCAGTTTTCCATTTGCGCGACCTGCACATCGGCGATGACCGGGCCGTCGGCGGCGATCATCGCGTCGATCAGGCCGTCCATCTCGTCCGGGCGCTCCGCGCGCAGCCCCGTCCAGCCGAAGGCTTCGGCGAGGCGCACGAAGTCGGGCAGGCTGTCCGTGTAGCTCTCCGAATAGCGCTCGCCGTGCAGCAGCTCCTGCCACTGGCGCACCATGCCCATCCACTGGTTGTTCAGGATGAAGAGCTTGACCGGCAGCCGGTACTGGGAGGCGGTGGAGAGCTCCTGGATGTTCATCAGGATCGACGCTTCGCCGGCAACGTCGATCACGAGCGCGTCGGGATGCGCCACCTGCACGCCGATGGCCGCCGGCAGCCCGTAGCCCATCGTGCCGAGGCCGCCGGAGGTCATCCAGTGGTTCGGCTTCTCGAAGCGGAGGAACTGCGCCGCCCACATCTGGTGCTGGCCGACCTCCGTGGTCACGAACACGTCACCGCGGCCGGCGATCTTCGCCTGCAGGCGCTCGAGCGCGTATTGCGGCTTGATGACGGTCTCGTCCTGCTCGTATTTCAGGCAGTCGCGCTTGCGCCATTTGGCGATCTGGCGCCACCATTTTTCGACGGCGCGATGGTCCGTGCGCCCGCCGCGCGCCGACCAGCGCCGCCGGATCGCCTCGACCGCCTTGCCCGCGTCCGCCACGACCGGCACATCGACGATGACGTTCTTGTTGATCGAGGACGGGTCGATGTCGATATGCACCTTCTTCGCGTTGGGCGCGAAGCCGGAGAGGAGGCCGGTCACGCGGTCGTCGAAGCGCGCGCCGACGGCAAGGATCAGGTCCGCGCCGTGCATGGCGAGATTGGCCTCGTAAAGGCCGTGCATGCCGAGCATCCCGATGGACTGCGGGTGCGAGGCGGGGAAGGCGCCGAGCCCCATAAGCGTCTGCGTACAGGGGAAGCCGGTCTCCTGCACCAGGCGGCGCAGCGTGCGGCATGCGGCCGGCCCCGAATTGGTGACGCCGCCGCCGATATAGATCACCGGCCGTTTCGCCGTCTCGATCAGCGCCACGGCGTCTTCCACCGCCTGCGGCTCGGGCCGCGTGCGCGGCTTGTAGCTGCGGTGCTTCACCTCCTCCGGCGGCTTGTAGGCGCCGGCGGCGAACTGCACGTCCTTCGGGATATCCACCACGACCGGTCCCGGGCGTCCGCTGCGCGCGACATAGAATGCCTCGTGAATCGTCGAGGCGACGTCGTCCGGATTCCTGATGAGATAGTTGTGCTTGGTGCAGGGCCGGGTGATGCCGGTCGTGTCCGCTTCCTGGAAGGCGTCGTTGCCGATCAGGTGGGTCGGGACCTGGCCGGTCAGGCAGACGACCGGGACGCTGTCCATCAAGGCGTCGGTGAGGCCGGTGACCGCATTGGTGGCGCCGGGGCCGGAGGTCACGAGCACGACGCCGACCTTGCCGGTCGAGCGGGCATAGCCCTCCGCGGCGTGAACCGCGCCGCCTTCCTGGCGGACGAGGTAGTGGCGCAGCCGGTTCTGCTTGAAGATTTCGTCATAGATCGGCAGCACGGCGCCGCCCGGATAGCCGAAGACCGCCTCGACACCCTGATCGACGAGGGCTTTGACGATCATTTCGGCGCCGGTCATGGTCCTGACGGTCATGGGCCTGTTTTCCGCATTGGAGGAAAGC
>JAJEAZ010000490.1 GCA_022824105.1 Alphaproteobacteria bacterium | reverse complement strand
GCCGGGGCGCCGGACCTGACGCCGGAGGTCGAGGCGGCGCTGGCGGCCCTCCTGGCTCGGGGCCGGGCAGACGGTGTGTCGGATTCGGGAGAGGAATGGTGACCGCGGAGCGGCCGCTGTTCGGCCTGAAGACGGTCGCCGTGCGGCGCCGGAGGATCGGCCTCGCGGTCATGATGGCACTGGCGGCCCTCTGGCTGGCCGCGGCCTCGCGCGTCCACGTCAACGCGAGTTGGTCCGACGAAGCCTGGGGCTACGCCGCCATGCCGCTGTTCGGCGCGGCGCCGGAGATCGGCGACCGGGTGCTGTTCGAGCCGCCGGAGGCGGTCGAATCCCCGGTGCCGTATCTGAAAACCGTGCGCGGCGTGCCGGGCATGCGCATCGAGGTCGGAGACGACGGCACGGTCCGTCTGGACGGCGTTGCGGTTGCGCGCGCGAAGACGCATGCGCTCGACGGACGGCCGCTCGCGGCGATCGCGCCGGGCACGATTCCGCCGGGGCACTACTACCTGCACGCCGATCATGTCGACTCCCACGACAGCCGTTACGCGGAGATCGGGCTGGCGCCTGCCGCGCGCATTCTCGGGCGCGCGGTCGCCCTGCCCGACCTGCCCTGGCTCGGCCTGAACGGACCGCTGGTCGGCCCGGAGGACATCGTGCCGGGCGAAGCCCCGGAGGCGACGACGATCGTGCCGCACCCGTTGGACGACGACGTGGCGGGACCGACTGCGGGAACGCCGCCCGTGGAGGCGACACGATGAGGCGCGCATTCCCGACGGTGCCTGCCGTCGTCATGCTGCTTGCCGTGACGCTGCCCGTCGGCATTCCCTCCGCCGCATCGGCGAAGGACCTCGGCGTGCGCGGCGCGACGTGGTCGGTAGCCGAGCCGGACCTTCTCGCCGAAATCGAAACCCGGCTCCTTGAAATGCAGCGCTCGGGCGCGCTGGCGCGCCTCCAGGCCGAGGCCCGCGAACGCGCGCGCTCGCGACTGGAAGAGCCGGAGCCGGTTCCGGGGATCGCGCCGGCAAGGGAAGAACGCAGCCGCACGTTCGATCCCGCCATCGTCGTCGAGCGCGACATTCGGACGCCCGACGGGACTCTCATCGCCGCGGCCGGGACGCGGGTCGACCCGCTGGAGCGGGTCGGGCTCACGCGCGACCTGCTGTTCGTCGACGGCAGGCGCGACGCCGAGATCGCCTGGGCGCTGGGGCACGGGCGCCCCGCGAAGATCGTGCTGCTGGCCGGCCGGCCGCTCGAGCTCATGCGCCGGCATGGCCACCCCTTCTTCTTCGACAGCGGCGGTTGGCTCGCGGCGCGGTTTGGGCTGCACTTCACGCCCGCCCTGGTCGAGCAGGACGGGACGCGGCTGCGCATCACCGAAATCCCGGTCGATGACCGGGACGACCCCGAACGGGAGGAATGAAGCCATGCTGAACATGAACCGGGCGACACTGCTGGGTCATGCCGGGCGCGATCCCGAGCTGCGCGATCTGAACAATGGCGGCAGGGCGGCGGTGTTCACCCTCGCCACCACCGAGAAGTGGACCGACCGCGAGGGCCGGCCCGGCGAGGCGACGGAGTGGCACCGCATCGTGGTGTACGGGCCGGCGGTCAAGGCGGTCGAGACCATGCTGAGGAAGGGCGACCGGGTGATGGTGGAGGGAAGGATCGCGACGCGCGCCTTCCGCGACAAGGAGGACAACGAGCGGGCGGTCACCGAGATCGTCGTCTCCCGGCGGCAGGACACGGTGAACATCCTGTCGGGGCGGCGCGCGCCGGACGACCCGCAGGGCGGCGAGGCCGCGGCGTGACCCGGCGCTTCGCGTTGCCGGCCGCACTCGTCCTGGCGGCGATCTCGTGGTCCGGCGCGGCGGCAGCGCAGTCCTGCACCGGGCGCTTCGTCAATCCGATCTCGGACGTCTGCTGGGAATGTCTGTTCCCGATCTCGATCGGTCCCATCACCATCGGCAGCGCCACCGGCGCGCCGGACACGCCGAACCCGTCCTCGCCGATCTGCTTCTGCGGCTCGCCGATCCCGCGCATCGGACTCTCATTGGGGGTCTGGGAGCCGGCAAGGCTGATGGACGTGACCCGCACGCCTTGGTGCTTCCCCAACCTGGGCGGCCTCACCGTCGATCCCGGACTGCCCGCCGCGCGCGGCCGCACTGGGTCCTCCGGCGGCGACGGGGCGGCCGGTTCGGTCTGGCACGCGCACTATTACATGTATCCGCTCTTGAGCTGGATCGGGGTGCTGCTCGATCTCGGCTGCCTGGAGGGCGGCGGGCTCGACATCGCCTGGGTCTCGGAGCTCGACCCGGCCTGGCTCGACGACGAGCTCTCCTTCCTGCTCAACCCGGAGGCGGCGCTGTTCGCCAACCTGCCGGCGCAGGCGGCCTGTGCTGCCGACTGCGCGGCGGCCTCGGTCGGCCTGCCGCAGGACGGGCTGTTCTGGTGCGCGGGCTGCCAGGGCGGGATGTATCCGCTGACCGGCAACGTGGCGGCCCATGTCGGCGGGGTGCAGGCCTCGCTGCTGGCGGCGCAGCGGCTGGTCTACCGGTTGCACCGGGCGGGCCTCGCCTGGGGCACGTCTGGCTCGGCCGCGCTCTGCGGGCGCTACCCGATGCCGGTGATGCGCAAGAGCCAGTACCGCTGGCAGATGACCGAGCCCGTGCCGGCGACGACGCCTGCGACCGGCTGCAACCCGACGGGACGGTCCTCGGTGCTGTGGGAGTCCTTACGCGAACTGCCGGTCTCCGGCGAGAACTTCGGCTACCTGCTGTTTCGCAAACGCACCTGCTGTTTGCTCTGAACCCGATGAAACGCACCGCCAGACACGACGCTGACAAGGCCATGACGATCCGCTTCTCCGTTTCCCGAACCGCCCTTCTGCTGTCGGCCGCGCTGCTGCTCGGCGCCTGCGCCTGTCCGGCCCGCGCCGACGAAAATCCTGCCACTGCCGCCGAGGCCGACGCCTCGCGCCTGGTCGAGGAGGTGCTGCGCAAGGCCGGCGGCGACGATCTTGCAGACTGGACGCGGAGCATCATGGACCGCGCCCTGGAACGCGCCGGCGAGGCAGCACGACAGACGGGTCCCGGAGGGTCCGGGGACGGCGTGACCTCCGCCGCCCCTCTCTCGGCCGAACGCCATGCGCCGTCGCTCTCCGGTCCGCGTCCCGCCACCCCCGACATCCTCGTCTTCACCAGCCTGTCGGTGCCCGCCGCGAGTTGGCGGCAATGGGCGCGCGATGCCGCGGCGGTGGGCGCGCCGCTGGTGCTGCGCGGCGTCGGCGAAGGCGGGTTGCGGGCGACCGTCAAGGAAATCGGCGCCCGCCTCGGCGGCGCGGAAGCCGGCGTCGCCATCGACCCGCGGCTGTTCCGCCTGTTCGGCATCGAGCGGGTGCCGGCGGTCGTCGTGGTGCCGGGCGGCGGACCGGGGCGTTCCCCCGTGCTGCCGTGCGAGAGCCGGGGCTGTTCGGGCGATCCCGCGCCGCCGCACGACCTGGTGAGCGGCAATATCGGTCTCGCCGCCGCCCTGGAAACCGTCGCCGCCGAGGGCGATTCGGGACGCGCGGTTGCGAGGGCGCTTCTCGAACGGTTGAGAGAGGGAAGCCGGCCGTGACCCGGAGGCCGAATTTCCGAAGAGCGGGCGCTCCCCCGATGACGCGCGCGATAGGCTGGACCCTCCTGGCAGCGGTCTTCTGCTTCCTGCTCTGGATCGTGTTCGGAGGCGGCGCCCAGGCCGAGGACCCCAAGGCGGCGGCCCGCGCCATCGGCAATGCCGGAACAAGCGCCGCCAGCGCCATCGCGCGGGACGCCTCGAACGCCGTAACGGTGCCGGGCTACGCGGGAACGAATGTCCCCGAACGGAGCCTGACAGCGTCCGGCATGGAGGACGCGGCGCGCGCCCGCCTCGCCGATCCGCACGATCCCGGCGGCAAGGCCGGGCGGGCGGTGGTCGAGGGGGTGACCGCGCGGCCCTCGGCGAACGTGCCGGCGAACGATCCGGCGGTCACGCGCTTGGAAGGCATCGCGGCGTCGCCGCAGGCGCCGGCGCATCGCGCGGACGGGCTGGCCTCGGGGAGCGTGGCGGACTGCGGGGCCGGGCTGGCCGACGCGCAGGACGGCGGGCGTTGCGGCGCGGTCCGGTATTGCGTCGGCGCCGGCTGCGAGACGGTCGAGCCGGAGGCCAATACCGGCTTCGTCGAGGCGACGACGCGGCTGAACATGGCATTGGAGCTGGGCGGCGAGGAGTTCGACCGCGAGAACCTGCGCTTCTTCGCCGGCAAGCGCCGCGCCTGCCATATCAAGCTGTTCGGGCTGGCGAACTGCTGCAAGAACAGCGGGCTGCTGGTCGGGCTCGGCAACTGCTCGGCCTCGGAGCGCGAGCTGGCGGAGGAGCGCAACGCCGGCAACACCCACTATCTCGGCAAGTACTGCTCGAAGCGCACCTTCTTCGGCGTCTGCATCCGCCGGTCGCGGGCCTGGTGCGTGTTCGGCTCCAAGCTCGGGCGCATCCTGCAGCAGCAGGCCCGGCCGCAGCTCGGGATCGGCTGGTCGAGCTGCCGGGGCTTCACGGTGGCGGAGATCGAGCGCATCGACTTTGCGAGCCTCGACCTCTCCGAGTTCACCCGGGACCTGATGGACGGCTCGCGGGAGCCCGCCGTCACGCTGCCCGATGCCGGAAACACGCAGACGATCATGCGCGACCGGGTGCGCGACTTCTACAACCGGGGGCCGTGATGGCGGTCGCCGCGAATACCGCTCTCCGGCACGCCCTGAAACGCATCCTCGCGGCCCTCGGCATCTGGGTGGCGCTCGGCACGACCGCGACGGGCGGGGAATGGCGCTCCTGGTGCGGGGATGGTGGATCGGCCTCTTCGCTCGGCTGGCACTTCTACTGCGACCGGGCGGAGGAAGAACAGGAAACCGAACCGGCGCCGACGCAACCTCCGCCTGGACCGCCCGACATCGAACATACGCAACCGGCCACCGAGCGCATCCTGGAGATGCGCAAGGCTCTGGAAGAAGCACGCGCCACGGCGATCCTCGATCCGACGCGGGAGAAGGTTGCAGCGTACCTGGAGCTGCAACGGGCCGCGTTACAGCGCGCCGCTGTATTCTCCGACGCCTTCCGGCGCACCGTCTGGGCGACGCCGGAGCTCGACTACACGCTGCGGCGCCCGGTCGGCGCGCTGGCGAAGCAGGTCTGGTCGGACGGGCGGCGGGAGGCCCGCGATGCCGCGCTGGCCAGGCTCGGGGAAAGATACGGCCTGATCTACCTGGGCCATGCGGGCTGTGCGGGCTGCCGGGTGTTCGGCCCGCTCCTGCGCGCCTTCGCCATGCGCCACGGCCTCGACGTGCTGGCGGTGTCGCTGACCGGCGAGGCACTGGAGGGCTGGCCCGAGGCGGTGCCGGACAACGGGCGCGCTGCCCGGCTCGGCCTCGGCGGTGGACCGGGGCGTTCCCCCGCGCCGGTCCCCGCGCTGGTGCTGTTCGACACGGTGACGAAACGCGCGATCCCGGTCGGCTTCGGCGTCATGGCCGAGGACGAGATGGCCGAACGCATCTACGCGCTCACCGCCCTGGAGCCCGGACATGACTACTGAACTGCGTACCTCATCCGGTCGCGGCGGATCATGGGCCGCACCCGGACCGGTCATGCGGCGCATCGGAGCGTCGATGGCGGTGTCGATGCTGGCGCTCGCCGGGTCGGTCTTCGCAGCTTCGTCCGCCCATGCAGACGTGCTGTCCGAGATGAACCGCTTCTGGCAGGGCGCGGCGGTCAACACCACCGGCCCGACGGCGTTCCAGGGCCAGGCGTCGGGCCACTGGACGCTCGGCAACCTCTATCTGCGCGCGCCGGTGCGCTCCGAGCAGGTCGCGACCGTCAACCTGCCCTCGTTCCGGGCCGGCTGCGGCGGCATCGACGCCTTCGCCGGCGCCTTCTCGTTCATCGACTCGGACCAGCTCGTCGCCTTCGGCCGCGCGGTCGCGCAGAACGCCGCGGGGTTCGCCTTCGAGCTCGCGCTGGAGACGATCTCGCCGGTGATCGCCGAGACCATGGCCAAGCTCCGGGCGCTGGCGCAATGGGTGAACGCGCAGAACCTCAACAGCTGCGAGACCGCCCAGGCGCTCGTCGGCGCCGCGTGGTCGAAGAACGACCGGGCGTCGGCCTCGATCTGCGCCGCGATCGGCACCAGCCAGGGCATCTTCTCGGACTACGCGGCGGCGAAGCACGGCTGCGGCGCCGACGGCAAGCGCAACTCGACGCTGGCCGCCGCCTCGGGCGCCATGGCGGACCAGGTTCCGGTCAACGTCAACTATGCCTGGAAGGCGATCAGGGCCTCGTCCTTCCTCTCGGGCGACACCCAACTCGCCGAGTTCGCCATGGCGGTGAC
>JAJEAZ010000667.1 GCA_022824105.1 Alphaproteobacteria bacterium | reverse complement strand
ATGACGGCCTCCTTCACCATGGTGCTGACCGGCACGGTGGTGGCGGTCGCGGTGCCGGACGTGATGGGCGCCTACGGCGTCGGCCAGGACCGGGCGCAGCTGCTGACCACGGGCTTCATCGTCGCCATGACGGCGAGCCAGTTGCTGAACGCCTGGTTCGTCGCGCGCTTCGGCCAGCGCCACACCTTCCTGATCGTCATCGCGCTCTTCTTCGCCGGCGGCCTGATGGCGGCCCTCGGCCCGACGCTGGACTTCATCATCGCCGGGCGCGTCATCCAGGGCTTCGCCTCGGGCGTGGTGCAGCCGCTGGTGATGGTCACGGTCTTCCAGGTCTTCCCGTCCGACCGGCGCGGCACGGCCATGGGCATCTACACCATGGCTCTGGCGCTCGCGCTCGGCATCGGCCCGGTGGTGGGCGGCGTCACCATCGACCTGCTCTCCTGGCGCCATATCTTCATCGTCACGCTGCCCTTCGTCGCCGTCTCCTTCTTCCTCGGCATGGTGTTCATGCCGCAGGTGCGCCCGCGCCCGCCCTTCCCGCGCTTCGACTGGCCGGGCTATGCGCTGCTCTGCACGGCCCTCTTCTGCCTCATGTCGGTGCTCTCCACCGGGCTCCGCCTCGGCTGGACCTCGGATGCGATCCTCTTCCAGACGGCGCTCGGCGCGGTCTGCGGGGCGCTGTTCCTGGCCTCGCAGATGCGCGCGCACGCCTCGCTCTTGGACCTCTCGCTGCTGCGCAACAGGGCGTTCGCCTCGGCGGTCGCCATCGCGGTCGTGTTCGGGGCCGGCAATTTCGCCACCAGCTACGCCATCCCCGTGTTCGGCCAGCTGGTGCAGAACCAGACGGCGACCGAGGCCGGCCTGCTGCTGCTGCCGGCGAGCCTGCTGGTGGTGGCGATGCTGCCGCTGACGGGCCGCGCCTCGGACATCGCGCCCACCTGGATCCCGGTCATGGGCGGGCTGCTCTGCTTCGCCGCGGGCGCGGCGCTGCTCTCGGTGGCGGACGCGAACACGCCCTACTGGTCGCTCGTCTTCTTCGCCGGCATCAGCCGCTTCGGCATGGCCTGGATCAACCCGGCGCTGATGACCGCGGCGCTCTCGGCCCTGCCGCAGGGCCGGCTCAACCAGGCGGGCGGGGCGATCAACTTCTTCCGCCAGCTCGGCGGCAGCACCGGCACGGCGCTGATCGTGCTGCTGCTGGAATCGCGCATCCTGGTCTATTCCGAGGCGCTGGCCACCACGCAGACGCCCGACAACGCCGCCTCGCGGGACCTGCTGGCCGGTCTCGCCCGGCTGCTGGACCCGGCCGGCCTGCCGGAAGCCGAGACCCGGCAGGCGGCGCTCGACTGGCTGGGCCGGGCCGTGCAGGCGCAGGCGACCGCCTTCAGCTTCCAGGACGGCTTCCTGGCGCTTGCCGCCGTGTTCGTGCTGGCCCTGCTGCCCGCCTGGGCGCTCGCGCGAGCGGTGCGGGGGCGGTGAGCGCGCGGGACGGGGCCCACTCCACGCGGGATGTCATGGAATGTCATGTTTTGTCATGGTCCGGTCGCGCCGCAGGCCCCCAAACCGTTCCGCTGCCCTCCTGTTCGTCACCCTCGGCGCCCCTTTCGTCACCCTGGACCCGCCTGCCCCCGCGAAGGCGGGGGATCCGGGGCCCATCCCTGATTCGCGCCACCGCCGCAGCCGGTGCAGAGCAGGTCGAACCGCCGGAGCCTGCTCCGGGCCCCGATCCGAAGCTGCCGAGAGAGCCGAGGCTGGGCCCCGGATCAAGTCCGGGGCGACGGGTGGGAACATGCGGCGCGATTCCGGCAGGGCGGCCCGGAGACCTCCTGCGGCGTGTCATGAGATGTCATGTTTTGTCATGCGCGCCCGGCGCCGCCCTCCTCTCCGGCCGCCCCGCCGGGTTCCTGTTGTCCGCGTCCTTCATGCGTTTCCTCCTTCGCGTTTCGTTCCATACGCGCTGCCGGCCGCCGGGCCGGGGCGCGGACCCTGTTTCGCGCGTATCGCCTGTGCGCCCGTGCGCGGGCGCGGGCGGGTGTCGGCGCCGGCGCGGTTCGCGCGCCTGATTGCCCGCGCGCGAGGCGGGCGCAGGGCGCACCTCTCCCGTCGGTTCCTCAGGGTCCTTTTTTCGCGCCGGCGCGAAACGGAAAAGGAGGCGGCCCCGCGCGGATGCCGCCTCCCTTTCCTAACTCATTGTAGCACACTTACCTGAAACGCAAGCGCCTGGAGAAGAAATTTTACCGATTTCCGGAATCGACCGAGTGCCATGCCGCTCAGCTTCCCCGGCGAGACCGGCCGGCGGGCCTGTGACGGGCGGATTTGAGGGGTAGCGAAGCTCCCGCGCTTCCGGCAGGGCCGGCGACGGGGCCTGTTGATGGACTGTAGCCATCCGGCTACATTCCCGGCATGCTTGAGGTTCGCAGGACGGAGGTCTACGCCGAGTGGCCGGGACCGCGACTTCACCCTACGACGTAGCCGAGCATCTGCGCACGCCGGAGGAAATGGCCGCCTATCTGGAGGCCGCCATGGAAGAAGCCGGCGGCGATGCCGCGTTCGTCGCAAAGGCGCTGGGCGATGTCGCGCGCGCAAGGGGCATGTCGCAGGTCGCCGGCGATGCCGGCCTGTCCCGCGAAAGCCTCTACAAGGCGCTTTCGGGAGACCGGGTTCCGAATCTGGATACGGTTCTCAGGGTCGTCCATGCCCTGGGCCTGACCCTGCGCGCCGAAGTGGCGCCCGGCCCCGATGCCGCCGGATAGGGCGCCGTCCTGCGCGACCCGGAGCTTGCCGTTCCCGTGCAGTCCGCATCATGCTATTAAGATTTCGGCAGGAAAACTTAATAGTGCACGCCGCTATTAAACAAACCTCAACAGGACGGCAGGACCATGCGGCGCGGGCAGATCGGCCGATACGAGAGCATAAGCGCGGGCGGAGAGCCGGTCCGCGCCTTCGTGCCCGCGCCGCTGCCGCCGGACCCCGCCCTGGTTCTGGACGGCCCCCTGCAACGGGCGCTGGAGGCCGCGACGCTTGCGCTCGGGCGGCTCGATGCGGTGTCGATGCTGCTGCCGGACGACACGATCTTCCTCTACGCCTATGTGCGCAAGGAGGCGGTGCTGTCCTCGCAGATCGAGGGGACCCGATCCACCCTGTCCGACCTGCTGCGCTTCGAGCTGGAGGATGCGCCCGGCGTTCCCTTCGAGGATGTGGTCGAAGTCTCCAACTATGTTGCGGCCCTCGACCACGGCCTGCGCCGTCTGGGCGAGGGCTTTCCGCTCAGCAACCGGCTGATCCGCGAGATTCACGCCGTGCTGCTGTCCCGCGGACGGGGAAGCGGCAAGGCGCCCGGCGAATTCCGCCGCTCGCAGAACTGGATCGGCGGGACGCGGCCCGGCAACGCCGGTTTCGTGCCGCCGCCCCACACCGCCGTGCCGGACTGCATGGCGGCGCTCGAACGCTTCTGCCACGCCGATGACGGGCTGCCCTCCCTTGTCCGGGCGGGGCTCGCGCATGTCCAGTTCGAGACCATCCATCCCTTCCTCGACGGCAACGGGCGCGTCGGGCGGCTGCTCGTCGCCCTGCTGCTTTGTAATGCAGGCGCGCTGCGCCAGCCGCTCCTCTATCTCAGCCTCTACCTGAAGCAGCACCGCAGCCGCTACTACGACCTGTTGAACCGCGTTCGCCTTACCGGCGACTGGGAGGAATGGCTCGCCTTCTTCCTGGAGGGCGTGCAGGTCACGGCCGAGGGTGCCGTCACCACCTCCCGCCGCCTGGTGGAGACCTTCGCGGCGGACCGCGCCGCCGTCGAGAGGGATGCCGGCCGCCGCGCCGGCTCGGCCCTGCGCGTGCTCGACGCATTGAAGACCCGGCCGGTCCTGTCGCTGGCGGAGGTCTGCAACCGTTCCGGACTCTCCTTCCCGGCCGCCTCCTCCGCCATGCAGACCCTTGCCGGGCAAGGCATCGTGCGCGAACTGACCGGCCGGCCCCGCAACCGGCTGTTCTGCTACGACCGCTACCTCTCGATCCTCGCGGAGGGCACTGAGGCGCTCTGACGGCAGGCTTCGGCCCTGTCGATAAGGCCTGTAATGACAAAAGGAACCCGTGCCTATAACTTTCGGTAATGGCGAATGGCCCCTGGACGGATGAAGAGAACGACCTGATCGTCGCGGACTATTTCGCGATGCTGGCCGAGGACCTCGCCGGGCAGCGCTACAGCAAGGCCGAACATCGGCGCGCCCTGATGCCCCGACTCCAGAACCGATCGGAGGCGTCCATCGAGTTCAAGCACCGGAACATCAGCGCCGTGCTCATGGGCCTCGGCGAGGTTTGGCTGCCGGGCTACAGGCCCGCCGTCAATATCCAGAGGACGCTTGAAGATGCGGTGGGACGCTGGCTGGCGCGATACCCGGACTGGTTGCTCCGCCCGCTAGATGAGAGCCGTGCCGGCGTGGCCGGCTTGCAGGAGACGGCGTCGCTTTGGGTCGGACCGCCGCCGACGCTCAGCAACCGCCCGCCGCCCAAGCAGCTGGAGCGGTTACTGGGAATCGCCCGCAGATTCGACGCCGCAGGTCGGGACGAACGCAACCGCGCCCTCGGCCGCGCCGGCGAGGTTCTCGCCCTGTCGCATGAGCGCGCCGTGCTGGCGAGTGTAGGCCGAGACGATCTGGCGCGCGCAGTGCGCTGGGTGTCGCAAGAGGAGGGCGACGGTGCGGGCTACGACATCGCCAGCTTCACGCCGGCTGGCGAGAACCGCCTTCTCGAAGTGAAAACCACAAGGGGATGGGACCGCACACCCTTCTACATCTCCCGGAACGAACTGGCCGTGTCCGAGGCGAGACGCGAGGAATGGCGGTTGCTCCGCCTCTGGAACTTCTCTCGCGAGCCGAAGGCGTTTGAACTGGTGCCCCCGCTTGATGCACATGTTTGCCTGATGCCAGCGGTCTTTCAGGCGCGCTTCCGCTAAGGGATGAATCTTCCGGATTGGACTACATTCCAGACGCGGGCCGCTAATGTCGAGGTGACCGACGACAAGGTGCGACAGGGCTGCATCCGCGACCACTTGAAGCCCAATGCAACGCTCTATGCGGACCAAGCCGTTGGCCATTGTAGGACAGCCGATACCGGCCTGCCTTACCGCGCCCCCTTTACCACCAGCGGCATGTCCTTGAGTGCAGCGCCGAAAGCGCAGCAGCTCTCAGACATCCTTGATTCCATTTTTTTCTAGACGTTTGGCGTGATTCTGTTTTGCTGTCGGGGACAGAGGAGAGGATCATGGACAGGACCTACAACGTAAATGGTGCATTCAAGCCAACTACTAAACGGTTTGCTGATCTCAATGGGCCGGAGTTCTACCCGACGCCTCCGTGGGCAACTTTTGCCTTGATTGATAACGAGTGCCTATCCGGTGACATATGGGAATGCGCGTGTGGTGATGGCGCCATGTCGGAAGTTCTTGAAGAAACCGGATGTCCTGTTTTTAGCTCTGATCTATATCAACGTGGATTTGGAGAAGCTGGCATTGACTTTCTTAAGGCAGATAAAATTTTCGACAATATTATTACAAACCCACCGTACCATAGCGCGGAAGGATTTGTCAGGAAAGGGGTAGAGCAATCTAAAAAGAAATTCGCCTTGCTGCTTCGTCTTGCATTTCTCGAAGGTGCCAATAGGGCGCGAACAATCTTTACAGACACGCCGCCCAGTAGAGTATGGGTTTTCAGCGAGCGTATAACGTTCTACCCAAAAGGCATCAACGCTAAAGGGGGAGGAACTACCGCATACGCATGGTTTGTTTGGGATCATTCACATGCCGGGAATACGCAATTGCGGTGGCTAGCTCCCGGCTACAAGCAGTCCTATTCGAGCTTCTCCAAAAACCGTCGCCCGGCGGGAGTAATGGCATAGCCACCGCCATTCAAGGACGAGAGAAGCCCGCGACGGATAAAATTTGTGCTAGTCTTGTGATGACATCGGATGTTGCGCAGACGCTGCTCCCAAAGGCGTTCACCCGGACGTGTCGAGGAGAACGCTAAATCAGCTTCCGTGAATTTGACAACGGACGGCAGCGTTTCCCGCAAGTAATCCAAGTCTCCAGATCCTCCGGGTGTGGCATCAAGCACTCGCAGCACTGCAATCGACACATCTCGTTCCGTGGTTCGCATGAGCGACTTCCTTCTCGCACCGGAGACCGTTGATGCCGCAAGCGGATCGGGACATCATTACCTTGTCGCCCCGCCGTGTCCGCAACTGGCCTCGAAAACTGCAGACCCACCAAACCAGAGAGCTAGCCGGCTCCCGACTTGATGTGCGCCAATGCCAGACTCACACCGATTCGGCTGTCTGAGTCTAGAAGGAAATTCTATCCGCCCTTTCCGTGGGGCTCCTCGGCTCTAACAGCAGCGGTATCGTGTTGCGGCTGCAGTATCTTTTCGAACAGCGCAACAAGGTCCAGCCATCGCCACGGAGTACCCCTGAAAGCGCCGTAGAAGAGGTTGAAGCCATCCACATAGACAAAGATGCGCATTGGAGCCTGCCGGAAAAGCAGGGGCCTCCGAAGAGGCCCCGTACCGTGCGGTCGAAACCGCAAGGGGTGTTGACGCCGGTCCATGCCCGCCGTCCCGGACTATCAAGCGGATTCGAGTGTCAGCCCTGCCGCCCCGCGAGGCGCTGCCTGCGTTGCAGGCCGTGGCGTTTCGGGAAGCGTTTCACCGCGGCGTCGCCGACGGTGAGGCCCCTGGCGGCGGGCGCGCACTGCAAGGCCGGGACGGTGATGGCCGGGCGCTGCTTCAGGATGCGGAACACGCGGACGCGCTCTTCCTCGATCCGCGACCGCCGGCCGCGGGGCGGCTCCGCCCGGACATCGCCGCGCTCCTCGAAGCGCCGGACCCACCGGAGCAAGCTGGTTGCGCACACCTCGAATTTCAGCGCCGCCGCGCGGTAGCTCATCCCCCGCTCCAGCACCGCCGCCACCGGCCCCGCCAATCAACTCCCTACCGGCCGCCGATACAGCCGATACCGCCCCGCAGCCACCCCCTCCGGCAGCGGCTCCTCCGTCCAGCCGGGGAGCGGCATGGGCTGGTCGCTGGCGAGGATGGCGCCGGGGGTTGTCAGGCGGGGGAGGAGGGGGGCGAGCGCGCTTGCCAGCGCCAGCGAGGCCTGCTTGTCGCCGGTGCCGATGTCGGCGTGGACGAGGGCGGCGGGGGCGGGCAGTTGCACATGGGGCAGCGTGTCGAGGAAGTCGCCGATGACGAGGCGGTCTGCGGGCGGCGTGCAGTCCGGATGGGCGGCGGGCTGGCGCTCGAACACGAAGATGTCCCTGTCGGGCAGGCGGGCGCGGAGATGGTCGTAGGTGCGCCCGTTGCCGAGGCCGAGCTCCAGCACCGGGCCGGGCACGCGCTCGATGAGCGCCGCCGCCCGGTCCAGGCAGGCGCGCTGGGCCGTGAGGCGGCGGATGGCGCTGTCGAGGCGGGTCATGCCGGGGCGCTCCGCGTCCCTTCGGCCGTCGCACCCTGCCCCCCTCCCGCGCGGCCCGGCAACGCCGCGCTCCGCGCCTCGCCTGCTCCCGCGGCCCTTTCGTCACCCCGGCCCCCGAGCCGGGGTCCAGCTCCGGATTTCTCGGCAGCCCCAGGCGGTTGAGCCTGCTCTCCACCGGCTGCGGCGGTGGCGCGAGTCAGGGATGGGCCCCGGCTCGGGGGCCGGGGTGACGAAGAGCGGGGCCAGGGTGACGGTTTGGGGCCATCCGGCAATCGGCGCGGGGTCCGGTCCACGGGTCCCCCCTCACCCGGCGGCGAGCTGGGCGCGGGCCTCGCGGAGGTCGGCGGTCGTCCTGTCGAGGCGCTGGGCGAGCTCGCGCATGATCTCGATGGCCACGTCCGGGAACTCCGTGGCCATTTCGAGAAACGTCTCCTTGGTGACGACGAGGGCCGTGAGGTCGGTCCTCGCGCGGATCGTCGCGGTGCGGGGGATGTCGATGAGGATCGCGATCTCGCCCACGAACGCGTGCCGGCGGGCCTGCGCGACGACGATCTCCCCTTCCGGGGTATCCACCAGGATGTCCGCCTCTCCGTCGAGGAGAACGTAGGCGGCATCGCCCGCATCGCCCTGGCGGAAGAGCTCCGAGCCGGCCGGAAAGACGAGCCGCTCGCTCGTGAACGCGAGGAGCTTCAGCTTCGCCGGTTCGACCCGGGCGAAGAGCGGCACCCGCCGCAGGACTTCCACTTCTTCGTTCAGGCTCATGCTCCCCTCCCCCGGTACCCGCGTACCTCGGTCATCCCCTCGTGCTCCCCTTGGCCACCGGGCGCGCCACGTGCATTCGGTTCCGGCTCAACGGCTCAGCCGGCCCCAAGAAGCTCGCGGAACGCGCTTCCATCGCGGTCGAGCTCCTCGAAGGACCCGGACTCCGCCACCTGACCGGACCGCATCACCACCACCCGGTCGAACGGGCGGGCGAGGTCCGCGCGGTGGAGCGACCAGACGACGCCCCGGCCGGCGAGCTCCCCGAACAGGTTTCCCGCGATCCGGGCGTGGGTCGCCCCGTCGAGACCCGCCGTCGCATCGCATAGCACCAGCACGTCGGGCCGCTTGAGGAGCGCGCGGGCAAGTCCCACCTTCTGGCGCGGGACGGCACCGAGGCGCGCCCCGCCGATCCCCACCTGGAACGCGAGCCCGGCCTCGATCACCGCGGACCGGAGATCGAGCTCGTCGATCACCTCGGTCACCAGGCCCTTGACGCGCTCCGCCGCCCGCGCCTGCCCGTAGGCGACCTTGCCGAACAGGATGTTGTCCTGGATGGAGGCGGCGGCGTTGTAGCCGTCCGCCTCGAAGAACTGGATCCGGTCGCGGAGCGCTTCCGGGATGCTCGCCGCGAACCGCCGCCGGGCGGCGAGGAGCCGCGTCCGGAGGTCGTCGTCGACCACCCCGAGCCGGTGCCGCGCGGGCTGGAGCAGGAACGGCAGGGAGAGCAGCCGGCGGCGGTCCTCCTCCCCGAGCCGGTCGAGGCCGTCCTGCGCGGCCCGGTCGAGCACCGCCTGGAGCTCCGGGAGATCGTCCGCGTCGATGAAGCTGAACCGCTCGAACGAGGAGTGGCCGGCGGGCAGGTCCGAGAACAGCTCCAGCATCGTGGCCGCGACGGTACGCCCGGCCTCGAGCAGGCGCGGAACCAGCCCCTCCGCTTCGAGGACCTCCATCACCCAGGGGTTCTCGGCGAGCCGCTCCATGTCGAACCCTTCGCCGACCGGGGTCCCGAACAGGAGGTTCTCGCCGACGGTGGCGTTGTCGTTGTAGCGGCCGGCGTCGAAGCCCTCGACGAGCGCGGAGAGGGAAGGGTCCGCGACCCGGTCCCGGAACGCCTCGCGCGCCCGGAGAAGCCGCGCTCGGAGATCCCCCTCCGCATCGACGGTGCCGCGAAGGCCGAGCTCGAAGACGTCGCCATCGAGCTCGACCGTCTCCAGCACCTGGAGCAGCCTCGGCAACAGCTCGCCGCCGAGGGCCTCGCGGTCGAGCCAGTCTCCCGTCACGTCGTCCGTCGAGTTGCCCGCCGCCGCCGCTTCCTCCGCCCAGCGAGGCTCCGGCCGGGCATCGGGAGAAGGCTCGTGCTTGAGCCCGTAGAGGAGGTTGTCGAGGACCGTGGCGTTGAACAGAAACGCCTGCGGGCCGACGAAGGCGAGGCGGCGCCCGGTCACCCCCTCGTGCAGCCGGTCCGCCCGTTCACCGGCAATGGTGAGCGCCCCAGAGGTGGGGTTCATGAGCCGGGCGAGCACGAGGGCGAGCTCCTCCCGACCGCTTCCCGGAGCGCCGACCACCGCCACCTTCGCGTCGGCCGGGAGGGTGAGCGACACCCCTTCGAGGAAGCTCGTCCCGGTGTCGTCCCGGAGGGTGAGGCCGGAGGCCGCGAGCTCGCCCTCGACCCGGGCGCCCGCCGGGGGAGTGCCGAGCTGGAGCGATTCTTCGAGCATCCCCGGGGGATTGAACTGGGAGACCACCTGCTCGTACTTGATGCGGGCGTCCTCCCGGCGCTGGTAGTAGTTGAGCAGCTCCTTCCACGGCGCGGCGAGGTCCTTGTGGGCCGCGATCGCGGCCACCAGGGTCCCGATCTCGAGGCGGCCCTGAATGACGAGGTAGCCGCCGATCGAATAGAAGCAGAACGGACCGAGGTGGTTGATGGAGTTGTTCAGGAACTTGATGACGAACTTCCAGATGAAGATGCGAAGGCGCACCGTGTAGATCTCGCCGAGGGCGGCGGACATGCCGGCACGCTCGAAGGCGGAGGTGTCGTTGCCGTGGATCTCCTGGACCCCGGACACC
>JAJEAZ010000247.1 GCA_022824105.1 Alphaproteobacteria bacterium | reverse complement strand
GCCTCGCTGTGCTCCCCGCCCCGCCAGCGGCGGAGCCGGAGCCGGTCGCCCGCCACCAGCGCCTCGCCCCCATGCCAGCGGCGGACGAAGCTGTGCTCGATCCTCGAATCTCGAAGCCGCGCGGTCTCGGCGCGCACCATGGCGGCGATGCGCCCTTCCTCGATCTCCGGAAGGCGATGCCGGCGCTCCGCCGCCCGGAAGCCCCCGTCGATCCGCTCCCGCGCCTCCGGGCGGCTGTCCCAGTGGCCCTTGAGGCTGCCGTCGTCCAGCGCCGAGCCGGCCGCCTTCGCGAAGCGTTCGCTCCGTTCCAGCCGGGCCGGCCAGCGGGCAAGCAGCGTCTCCGGAAGCCGCTGGCGCTCGGCCCGCTCCGCAAGCCGCTCGTCCTGGGCCGCCAGCCACTGCATCTCCCTGTCCAGCGCTTCGATCCGCGCCCACTCCGCCGCGCGCGCGGCATGCTCGTCCAGTTCGGCCCGCAGCCGGCGGCGCGCGGCTTCCTCGAGCTCGCGGTTCTTCTCCAGTTCCGCGGCACCGGCGACGGCCGCGCCATGGGCGGCGTCGTGGAAGGGAAGGACGCCCCTCGCCTCCGCGTCGCTCCGCGTCCTGTCCAGCTGTTTCATCACCTCGACGAACCGGTCGAGCGGATCGTGCTTCTTCAGGCGCTCCAGCTCCGAGGCGAGCCGCTTCCTGCCGTCCCGGACCTCGTCGAGCCAGGGACCGTATGCGGCCTCGTCCTCCGCGATGGTGTTCCCGGTCCGGCGCAATGTCCGGGCCCGCTCGGAGAGCCCGGCATAGCCCGGCAGGTCGCAGAGCGGCATGTCCCGTCCCGGGCGGCCGAGACGCCGCCGCTCCTCCACCAGCGCCCGCCAGTCGCGTTCGTGCCCGCGCGCACCCTCGAAGAAGCCCTCGACCGCCGCGCGGCGCCGGCCGTCCTCATCCAGCACGCCGGCCGCAAACGCCGCCGCCCCCTCGGGCAGGCCGGGCCGTTCTGCGAACGCCCGGACCCCGGCAATGAACGCCTCCCACTCCCCGGCAGGGAGCGCCAGGCCGCTACCGGCGCGCTCCCGGAGCGTCTGCCGCATGGCGTGCAGTTGCGCCCAGACCGCATCGTGGCTGGCCAGTTCCGCAAGCCTGTCCATCGAGGCCGGCAATGCCGCCGCATTGTCGCCGCGCCGGTCGAGATGCGGCCGCCAGGCATCGGGATCCTCCCCCATGACGCGCCAGCGCCCGGCCGCCGTCTGCCATGCCCCGAGCCAGGCGGCATAGTCTTCGAGCAGCGGCGGCGGCTCCCCGGCGGCGCGGTCTTCCAGCACCGCGCGCTCCCTCGACAGCCGTCCGACCTCGTCGGCGAGCGCCGCGACCTCCGCCCGGCGCGCCTCGCAGGCCTCCGCCTCCGCGATGACGAGTTCGGCGGCGGCCATGACGGGCGGCGGCACGATCTCCTGCAGGGCGAGTGCGCGGGCCAGCTCCAGAAGTTCGTCATGGCCCTCGGCGTAGAACGGGATCGTGCCGGCGGACGCCGCCCGCTCGATCACCTCCCGATGAAGCGCCTCGAACAGCGGGACGGTATCGTCGAGAAGCAGCAGGGCATCGAACCGGTCCAGATATCCGGCGATGCGCGCCCCGGCATCCCCCGCCCGCGCGCCCAATTCCTCCAACAGCAGCCGTCCGTTGGCCACCAGACGCTCCGCCATCGCGCGCCAGCCGGGCCAGTCTTCCAGGCCGGCAATCGCGGCGCCCTCAGCCGCCGCCCGGTCCTCCAGCGCGCGGCGCCGCTCTTCATGCGCGTCCAGAAGGCCTAGGAACTCGCGCGCCAGAGTATCGCCCTCCCGGCAGGCCCGGTCATAGGCGAGAATGCCGTCCACGACCTCGCGAATCGCGGCCGGCAGGTTCGGCCAGTTCGCCAATTTCTCCGTGCGTTCGACCAGCGCTCCGTAGCCCTCCGCCAGGAACGGGACCGTGCCCTGTTCCCGCGCCCTGGCTTCCAGACGGGTCCACTCCTCGCGCGGCGTCCAGACCGGCCCCTTCTCAGGAAGAATGCGGCGCAGCGCTTCCGGGCCGATCTCCTCGCCCACCGCCTCCAGCGCCGTCGCCCGCTCGCCGGTATGCGCCTCCAGCACCTCCACCAGTTGCTCCCGGTTGTCGGTCAGCACCACCGCGCTGTCCCGCGCCCGGCTGATCTCCACATAGAAGGTCGACTGGTCGGTCAATGCCCCGTGGCCCGAGTCCAGCACGGCGATCACGCCGTCCGCCGTGCTGCCTTGCGCCCCGTGCACGGTCGTGCTCCAGGCATGGTCGATATGACGAAGCTGGGGGTCGTCATGCCGGAGCGAGAGCGTGCGCCCGTCGTCGAGCGCGAACCGCACCCGGTCGCGGGTGATCGCCAGCACCTCCGCCCGCCCGCCGTTGACCAGGTCGCGGGCCTTGTCGTTGCGGGTCCAGCGGATGCGGTCGCCCGCCCGGATCTCGATCTCCCGCCTCTCGTAGACTTCCAGCCGGTAGCGGTAATATGTCTGCTGCGGCGCGACATGGCGCGGCCTGCCGTCCGGGTGCATCAGCACGACGCGGTCCTCCTCGATGCCGGTCACGGTCAGCGCGTCGTCCCGCTTCACCCGGAAGTTCACCATGTCCTGGTTGAACAGCACCGTGTCGCCCTCGCGGTAGTTGCGCGCGTCCGCCTTCTCCGCCCGCGTCATGCCGAGATTGACCAGCCGTTCGATCCTGAGCGCCCGTCCCCTGAGAACGCCCTCCGACGCCAGCGCCTCCCGCACCGCCGCATCGATCCCGGCCCGCAGCTCGTGCGTCGGCGCGACCAGGAGGGTCCGCTCCCGCGCCTCCGGACCGAGCTCCAGCCAGGCCTCGGCCGCCTTCTCCGCCAGCTCCTCGTAGGGAACCTCATGCACGCTGCCGCCCAGCAGTTCCACCGCCTCGCCCGGATCGCCCGCCAGCACCGCGTTCACCGCCTTGCGCAGGTCCGGGTTCCGCTGCCGGCGGATGTCGTTCATGACCGCCGTCGTCATTCCCGCCTGCTGCAACAGCCGGAATGGCTGGCCCGCCTCCACCGCGCGAAGCTGGCTCCGGTCGCCCACCAGCACCAGCCGCGCGATGTCAAGCTCATGCGCATGTTGCAGCAGGAACCGCATCTGGTCGGTCGAGACCATCGACGCCTCGTCCAGCACCAGCACCCCGCCCCCGAGCCGCTCTTTCAGCCCCTCGATGCCGGGACCGGAACCGTCCACGGACCCGCAGCGCGCGAGGAACCATTGCAGCGTGCGCGTATGCATCCCCGTCTCGCGCGCCAGCGTCGCCGCCGCCGCCGAGGACGGCGCCAGGCCCAGCACGGGACGCCCGCCCGCCAGCGCCCGCAGATGGGCCAGCATCGCGGTCTTGCCGGTCCCGGCCCGGCCCTGGACGCCCACGATCCGGTCCTCCGCCAGCAGCACCGTCCGCACCGCGTCCGCCTGGTCCCCGGTGAGACCGGCGCCCGCCAGATGCGACTCCACCTCCGCCCGCCCGCAAAGCGCCGCGCCCGCGCCCATGCCCGCCCTCATCATGGCGATCAGGGCGCGTTCCGCCTTCAGCGCCCGGTCGGTGACATAGGCCCGGTCCGCGCGCCTGAGGTTCGCCTCCACAAGATGCGCGTCCCGGACCAGCATCCCGATCGCCTCGCGCACCGCCTCGATCGAATGCCGCCCCGGAGAATGCTGGAGCGCCAGCGCCTCCAGTTCGCCCGCCGCGAACACCGACTGGCGCTCCTCAAGATGCCGCACCGACCGCCACGCGATCTCCAGCGCCGTCGGAACCGGCGGCAACACCGTCCGGCCCCGCGATCGCCGCGCGCTCGGCACCTCCCGGAACTCCGACGCGCGCTCGGCCCAGATCTCGCGCAGCATGCCGTGCAGCGGCTCCGCCTTGGGCTTGCGGGTCGCCAGCGCCGCGATCTGCGCCTCCGCCTCCCCGCGCTCCCAGCCCCTCTCGTCGATATAAGCCAGGATCTGCTTTCGTCTCGTCGAGAACGCGTCCCGCAACGCCTTGTCGTAGCCCGCGATCTCGAAGCTCTGCAGGCGCCCCGCCATCGCCGGCACGACCGAATAGCCCCGTTCGATCAGGCGGCGCGACAGCTCGTTGCGGTAGAAGGCCCCGATCAGCCGCGCGTTCCGGTGCAGCAGCGTCGGCTCAATGCTCTTCCACCGGCCCTCGCCATCCCGCGTCATGTTGGCCACCACAGCATGCGTGTGCAGCTGCGGGTCCAGGTCGCGGCTTGCGACATGCCGGAACAGCGCCGCCGCAAGCCCGTATCCCTTCACGCGCGGTCGCCGCCCGGTCGCGGAATCGTAGCCCCGCGTCTCCAGCATCGTCTCCTCGATCCAGTCCAGCGCCGCCCGCACCGCCTCGTCGTGGCAGCGCAGCACCGACCGGTCGCCGCGCGGATGCCTTTCCGTCGGCAGCAGCGCCGCCAGCGACACCGACTTCGGCGCCGAGAAGGTGA
Organism: Alphaproteobacteria bacterium; assembly: GCA_022824105.1. Lineage (GTDB taxonomy): Bacteria > Pseudomonadota > Alphaproteobacteria > Bin95 > Bin95 > Bin95. Next base: position 1,912 of record JAJEAZ010000247.1, on the reverse strand, counting down.
TGTCGAAACCCGGCCGGTGCTCGTGCTTCCCCTCCCGCCTGCGCCCCAGCCGGATGTCCGTCGCGGGCACGTGGCCCTGCAGGAGCCTCTCGAACGCGCCCGCCGCGACCTTCCGGCCCGGCTCGAGCCCCAGCGCAGCCGCGGCCTGTCCGTGCCACGCGCTCGCCTGCCTATGCTCCTCCGCCTTCGCACGCGCCGCCTCACGGTCCCCGCCGGCCGTCACATAGTAGCCGCCCTCCTCATGGAAATACTCTGCCGTCGATGAAGATGACGTCAGATTGCGGACACGCGCGACCATGACCGGCGATCATAACCCGTTCGGACGAACGGCGTGCTCCGGGTCAGGCGGGCGTTTTGCGGGCTTGCGAGGCTCTCAAGCGGCCGTCCGCGATCCGCACAGGAAACGCCCGCATGGAGGCGCGAGCGGGATGCTTTGGCTGACCACTTTTATTGAGTGCCAGAACCCACAGCTTCCCGGCTGTATTGCCTTCTCTGAGAATCGCCAGCACCGCATTCGCCCGTTCTTCGGCTATCCGCCTTGAGCCAATGTTCCCCCAAGCGCAAAGGATTATGTCGGCCCTAGAAATCTCCGCCGCTATATGCCGGTCGTTTTCCCTTTGGACATCGACCGGATCGGGAGGATCGGGCAACGGCTCCCGGGTTTCACTGTCAGGATAATCCTTCCGGCTGAACAGATTGCAGGTCCGCAAAACACCGCATCCCAGTTGCTCGGCGAACCGAAGGCAATTCCTTATTGTCGTTCCATGTTCACCCGTCGCCCGCTTTTTCCCGGTCGGGTTGAACAAAATGGCCAGGCACACTTTCGACCCGGGAACCGAAGTTCTCCATTGTTGCCAGTAGCGGTGCTTCCCATCGGGCGAGTCCTGGAAGCTCAGCGCCGTGCAAATTGGATCGATCATCGCCCCTCCATCCTGTGCTTGGCTTGCATCTCCGGTCTCCGTCACCGTCTCACCCGAATCGTCACCGAGTTTTGCATCGATCGTCAGGCCGCAGTGAAGATGGCGCGCGAGGGCCGGCATGAGCGGGTGACGGCGTCAGCGGCGCTCGACCGGAAGGCGCCGGGCAAGGAAATCGGCGAGCACGCCGGTGGCGTGCTCGCGAATGTCCCGGCTCCTGCCGAAAAGGTCGTGCCCCCGGCCCCGATACTCGACGAGTTCCGCCGGCTTGCCTGCCGCGCGCAGGAGGTCGAACAACTCGAAACTGTGCTCCGCAGGGACCCGTCTGTCCCGCGTTCCGACGAGCAGCAGGACCGGGCTATCGAGCTTGCGGACATTGTTGACCGGCGAAATCCTGGCCAGCGCCGCCTCGGGCATGTCGCGGCTCGCCAGGAACTCCCGCCAAACGACGCGATGGCGGCCGGGCTGCCAGTCCCGCTCCCAGAAGGCGACTGCGTCAGCAATCGTATTGACAGCCACCCCGGCCCGGAAGGCGCCGGGGTGGCGCGCGAGCGTTGTCAGAACGAGAAAGCCTCCGAAGCTGGCGCCAAGGAGCGCGACCCGGCCTTCCGCGGCGTGACCCTCAGCGACCGCCCATCGGGCGGCGTCCAGCACATCCTGCTGCAGGCGCCCGAACAGCACTCCTCGTCCTGCCTCCAGAAAATCCCGGCCGTAGCCGATGGAACCGCGATAGTTGAGGCGCAGCACGGCATAGCCCCGGCTGCCGAGGAAGCGGTCCAACCACGACCCCGGCCAGCGGTCCCGGTCCCACGGACCGCCATGCAGCATGAGCACCATCGGCGGCGGGCCGGCATCTGTTAACGGCGGCGGAATAATGCTCCACAGGAAGCGCCGGGTTGGTCCGGTGGCGCCGGTGCAAAATTGCACCAGAGATGTCCCGAGGTCGGTATCGGCGCGGGGCGGGAGATGTATGGGGTGGAGCTATATGCAGCGGT
>JAJEAZ010000571.1 GCA_022824105.1 Alphaproteobacteria bacterium | reverse complement strand
ACCGCTGCATATAGCTCCACCCCATACATCTCCCGCCCCGCGCCGATACCGACCTCGGGACATCTCTGGTGCAATTTTGCACCGGCGCCACCGGACCAACCCGGCGCTTCCTGTGGAGCATTATTCCGCCGCCGTTAACAGCTGTGGGTGGGTATTCAGTTGAAGAGCAGGGGCTGGGCCTCCATGGAGGCGGTCATGAGGGCGGTCCAGATATCGCGGGATATGCCGAGCCTGGCGTTGAGGTGGTCGCAGAGGGTTTCGGCCTCCTCGAGGTTGCTCGTGGTGAGGCTGGTGGAGATGTAGCCGGGATGTCCGAGGAAGACGATGCGGATTTCCTGCGGCTCGTCGGCGAAGTCGTAGGCGGGACAGAAGGCGTAGGTGGGGTTGGCCCCGATCGGTTGCAGAGTCATGGCGCGGGCGCTTTTCGGTTCAGGGTCGGGTGAAGGGTGGAGGTCCTTTCGGGGTTTGCGGTTCCGGTGTCGTCAGGCCGCGAGGGGCCAGCAGGTGAAAGATGGCGGAAGCCCGGGACGGTCTTCTGCAATCGGCCCCCGGCTTTGCTCCGCTTCAGTTGGTTGAGATCGCTGCAAGGTGAGCGAAGTTCGTGTTGACCGGCGGTGCGAAGTTGTGCCGTGCGCCGTGCAAGCAGCGGTTAAGGCGGAGACGAGGAAGCGCGTGTCAGGCGCAATAGGCGGGCTGGGTCGTATTCAGAACGCGATCGACGAACCGTTCGGCGTTACCAGCAGTGAGGAGCCGGGGCGGGGCCGGGACGGGCAGCGCGGTAGGGTTACTCGTCCGCTCCGCCCGGTTCGGGAGAAGCCTCGGAAGCCTGCAGGTTGCGGGCGATGATGTAGCGTTCGATGAAGTCGAGCTTGCCGAGAACCAGCCCTTTCAGTTCGGCCTGGCCGGTCTCGACGGCGCGCAGGCGCTCGTCGAAACCGTCCATGCGTTTGCCGAGGTTGTCGATGCGCTCGCCGAGGCTGCTGTTGACCTCGTCGATGCGCTTGCTGAGGCTGCTGCTGACCTCGTCGATGCGCTTGCTGAGGCTGCTGTTGACTTTGTCGAGGCGGCCGTTGACGTCGTCGATGCGCTTGCCCAGGCCGTGCTGGCCTCGCAGGATGAGGCCCGCAAGAGCAAGGCCGACGGCGATGATAGCGTATATCTCGGGGCTCATGGGAGCTTCCTATCAGGTTTGGGGTTGGAGTGCCATGCGGGAGTTCGCGGCCGGTTGAAGGCGGGGCGTCGGATTGCGCGCAGGAACGAAGAGAGGGCTCTTTCGGGAGTTCCCGCATGTGGCCTTCGCTGGCTTTGCTGAGCTTCGGGCAGGGTGATAGCGATGTGCATGGCCGTTGGTTCGGGAATCGCTAGGCCGCGAGGGGCCAGCAGGTGAATATGCGGTCCAGCACGTGGGGCGCGGGGACGAAGAAGCGGGCTCGCCAGGTGATGAGTTCGACGGTGCAGCCGAGCTGGCGGAGCGTTTCGGAGTCAGTGTCGTCGGGGCCTTCGAGCTCGATGCGGTCCTCGCCGGAGATGGAACGGCGTGAGAGGCGCCATCCGTTGGACAGCGGGAGTGCCGAGCCCTTGTTCAGGAGGGCGTCGTAGGCTTCCTCGCCCGTGAGCTCGGTGGCTCCTTCGAGATTGAAGGCTTTCCTGACCTTGCGCACCTGGTCGGCGTCGAGGACGCGGCCGATAAGCTGTTCGCCGTTGTCGGCGGTGAGGCGGCGGACGCGCATATTGTCGTCGGGGAGCCGGTTCCAGATGGGCAGGAGCAGGCCGGAGGTGATCCAGAAGCGTGAGTCCCTGTGGCTCGGGAGGCCAGCGATTTCACGTTCCCAGTGGGTGCGCCAGGGCGCCTCGTTGGCGAGTGACCAGTTGGAGGCCTGGAGGTCGGCGTAGGGGATGGTTTCCTGGCTTGCCGGCCTTACCAGGCGGATGCGGCGCTGGACGCCGCCGTCGTCGAAGAGGCGTGACGGCGCCGGCAGGACGAATGCGGCGCGTCGGGACCTGGAGTTGATGACGAGGAAGGGTTGGCCGTCATTGTCGCCGTATCTGGTGGCGATGTCGATCGCATCGTCTGCCGGAAGGGGGACCAGGCGATCGCGGCGGGCGATCTCGACGAGCTCGGTAACGGCGGAGGAGCGGGGATGTTCGAACAGGGTCTCGCGGGCCGTGATCGCGAGCGAGTCCGCGATTATGGTTTCGACTCCGACTTCGTAGGTGCCGGCTTCCCTGGCGCGGTCGATATTCTCGTCGATACGGGTTTCCAGTTCGGTGAAGAGCTGGTTCTGCTCGTCGATCGGCAGCGCGAGCAGGCGGTTGAGGAACCTGGGCATGGGCGGCAGGTCTTCCTTGAGATTGCCTTCATGCTCGATCTTGAGGCCGGTCGCTTCCTGGAAGCGCTTGACGGACCATTCCCGGATGATGCCGCGATGGATCGCGCCGTAGAGAAGGCGGAGCGCGGCCTTGGCGTAGGGGCTCTCCAGATTGTCGCTCTCGTGGAAGAGGGTCTGGCTTTCGGTGCCCATGGAGGTCTGGGAGTTGCGCTGTCCGCGCGTGATGGCGCCGAGGGAGTCGAGGCGCCGCGCAATGGTGGCGATGAACCTGCGCTCGCCCTTCACGTCGGTAGTGACGGGCCGGAACAGCGGGGCGGAGGCCTGGTGGGTGCGGCCGAGGCCCTGTATGGCCATGTCCGCACGCCAGCCGGGCTCCAGGAGATAGTGGATGCGACGTTCGGTATTGGGCGAGCCCAGATCGGCGTGATAGCTGCGGCCCGTGCCTCCGGCCATGGAGAAGACGAGGATGCGCTTGTCGCCCTGCATGAAGGCGGAGGTCTCGGCGAGATTGGCCGATGCCGGGCGGTTGCGTAGCGCCAGGCGTTCTCCGTTGGCGTCGTTGATGCGCAGGACGCGGCGTGACCTGCCGGTGATCTCTGCGACGGCGTCGTGACCGAAATGCTGCACGATCTGATCGAGGGCCGAGGCGACGGGCGGCAGCGCGGCGAGTTTGCCGATGAGGGCTTCGCGCCGTGCGATCGCTTCCTGGCAGAGCACGGCATGACCGTCCTCGTCGAAGACGGGCCGGGAATAGAGGTTGCCGTTGTCGTCGGTGAACTCCTGCTGCAGTTGCACCGGGAACGAGTGGGCAAGGAACTCGATCACGGTTTCGCGTGGGGTGAGGTCGATGGAGAGGTCATCCCATTCGGAGGCGGGGATCTCCGCAATGCGGCGGTCCATGAGCGCTTCACCGGTGGAGACGAGCTGGACGACGGCGGAATGTCCCGCATCGAGGTCCTCCTGGATCGAGCGGATCAGGGTGGGGCATTTCATGGATGTGAGCAGGTGGCCGAAGAAGCGCTGCTTGGCCCCCTCGAAGGCGGAGAGCGCGGCGGCTTTGGCGCGCTTGTTGAGCGTGTCCTTGTCCTTGACGATGCCGGTGGCTTCGAGCGCCTTGTCGATGTTGGAGTGGATGACCTTGAAGGCTTCGGCATAGCTGTCGTAGATGCGCCGCTGCGAGGGGGTGAGCGGGTGTTCGAGGATGTCGACCTCGACGCCGTGGTAGGAGAGCGCGCGGGCCTGGTAGAGGCCGAGGGCCTTGAGGTCGCGGGCGACGATTTCCATGGCGGCGACGCCTCCGGCCTCCATGGCGGCGACGAAGTCGGTGCGCCGGTTGAAGGGATAGTCGTCGGTGGACCAGAGGCCGAGCCTGGTCGCGTAGGCGAGTCCGGGGATGGTGGAAGCTCCGGTAGCGGAGACGTAGAGGATGCGGGCGTCCGGAAGCGCGTTCTGGAGGCGCAGCCCGGCGCGGCCCTGCAGGGAGCCTTTCGTCTCGCGGTACTCGGTCTTGGTGCCGGCGGCATTGGCCATGGCGTGGGCTTCGTCGAAGACGATCACGCCGTCGAACTCGTGGCGGCGGTGTTCCTGCAGGGAGCCGGCCAGCCATTCGACGATCTGGTCGAGGCGCGACGGCTTGCCGTCGCGCGCGGGTGAGCGGAGCGTGGCGTAGGTGGCGAAGAGGATGCCTTCGGTGAGGCCGATCTTTGCGTCCTGGCGGAACTTCGAGATCGGCGCGACCTGGTGTTCGGCGCCTCCGACCGAGGCCCAGTCGCGCCTGGCGTCCTCGACGAGCTTGTCGGACTGGGAGAGCCAGAGGGCCTTGCGGCGGCCCTTGAGCCAGTTGTTGAGGATGACGGCGGCGACCTCGCGGCCCTTCCCTACTCCGGTGCCGTCGCCGAGCATCCATCCGCGGCGGAGATGGACGGGAATCGAAAGCGGCTCGTTGGAGTTTGCCGGCACGACGGGGCTGTCGTCTTCGTCCTCATAGTCGCTGACGCGGTGGATGGTCTCCCAGCCTTCGCCGATCCTGTAGCGCGCGGGAAGGTGGCGGGCATGGGCGGCGCCGGCCAGCACGATGGACTCCAGTTGGGCGTCGGAAAGCAGGGCGTCGGCGAGGATGCGGGTGGGAAGCTCGGGGCGGTAGTCCGGACAGGGATGGCGCACGGCGGCCATGGCGGCGGACTGGACCAAGGGCGTCGGGTGCTCGGAGGCGCCGGATATACGAAAGGAGGACGGGCGCCAGGGATGGTAGGCGCCGGCGCTGGCGGAAGGAGCGGGGTCGGAGTCGTTGGCGGCGGTGGGCTCGACCGTGAGCGGCGCGGTCGGACCCCACTCGTGCGGCATCGCGCAGAGATGGGCGTGTCTGCCGGAAGCGGGTGCAATGGGTTGCCCGAAAAGGTCGGTGGCAGGCCCGGAAGCGGCGAACGGTCCTGCGGCGGGTGGCTGCTGGCGGGGAGGCAGGCTGCGGCCGATGTCTTCAAGTAGCTCGGCGGCGGATGAGGCGCGTGCGGAAGGGTCGAGCCGGAACGCGGCCTTGTCGGACCGTTCGATGACGGTGAGACGGGTGTCGACGGTGGTTCCCCGGCGCGCATAGAGGCGGCCGTCGATCAGGGAGGTGAAGAGGATGCGCGGTGGCGGCGTCTGGCCGGCGAAGGCTGCGTTCCAGGCGTCGGAGCCGGGGATGCAGTTCGGCGACGTGATTGCGGAGAGTCGTCCGCCCGGGGCGAGCATGGCGTAGGCGGCACGGATATGGCGGAGGTCGGCCCGGCGGCTGGTGCGGCCGACGTCGACGGTTGCCGAGAACGGGGGGTTCATGGCGATCGCCGTCGGATGGAGGTCGGGCATGTGGTCGGAGAGGGATTCGGCGTCGTGGGATGTGATGGAGGCGCCCGGGAAGAGGCTGCCGAGCAGGGCGTGGCGGGTCTCGGCGATCTCGTTGAGGTGAAGGACGGGCCTGGCGTCTCCGGTCAGGAGCTGGCAGGCGGCGGCGAGGATGCCGGTGCCGGCGGAGGGTTCCAGGATGATGTCGCCGCGCTGGAGATCGAGGGCGGTAGCGGCAACGTAGGCAAGGGGAAGCGGGGTGGAGAACTGCTGCAGCTGCACCTGGTGCTCGGATCGCTTCGTATGGGAGGGCTCGAGGGCGGAGATGCGTTCGAGCATGGCCAGAATGCGGGCCGGGCCGTCTTCGGCGGCGTGGTTGACCAGGGCGGGCCCGAAGTGCTGCAGGAAGAGGACGGTGGCGGCTTCCGAGGCTTCATAGGCCTCTTTCCAGAGCCAGCTCCCGGAATAGTGCCCGAAGACCTGCCGCATGGTCTTGCGCAGTGCGGCAGGGCTGAGGGGCCTGCCGGCGGACAGGATGGGCAGCAGCATCTGGGCCGCGGCGAAGATGGCGGCCGCGCGATTGCCGGTGCGGCTGGCGTTGGAGCGCGAGAGGGGAAGGATGGGGCTGCCGGAGACGGCGGCGGGGAGTTCGTTCATTAGCGGGGTCCCGATCGGTCAATGGCGGCGCCGGGCGCTTTTGCAGCCCGGAGTCATTGGATTCGGGAAGACCCTGCTTTTCTCGTCTCAGGGGTGGGCCTTGCGGGCGAGGGATGCCGGCAGGGATTTCGGTGAGGGACCGGCTGGTGCGGCCTTTGGGTGTGTCTAGTCGGCCTGGCCGAGGTTGCCCGGGGGTGCGTTTCGCTCAATCAGCGCCCGGAGCGCCGTCATGGCTTCGTCATGGCGGCGAAGGTCGGCGTCGCGGGCCTCGCGGCGGTCCTCTGCCCGCTCGTTCGAGGAGCGGCGCATCTCGAGAATACCCCGCCAGATCAGGAAGCAGGTGGCCGCGGCGCCGAGGCCGGTGACGATCGCGATCGCAACCGTCGCCCAGGCGGTGATGAGAGCGGGATTTTCCATCAGGGACCTTTCGCGGGTGCGGGGCCGTCCATCGGTGGGATTCCGTGGTCGGCAGCAAGTCCGTGGTTGGTGTTTACGTTGTCGCCTCCGGGATTGAAGCGAAGTTGGTTCTGACCCGCCCGCGAAGCATATCACAAGCGGGCTGAGACATAGGTGTCGGCTTGGCCGGAGTGAAGGGGTGCCGGGTCAGGCGGCGGGCGAGTGGAGGTGAGGTCGGACGTTGGCGGCGACGAGGGCCTTGGCGACGTCGGGGCAGACGGAGTTTCCGCACATCCGGATCTGGGCTTCCTTGGTGAGGGGCTTGCCGTTGAACTCGAATGAGATGCGGTAGCTGTCCGGAAATCCCTGCGCGTTGTAGAGCTCGCGGGGCGTGAGCATGCGCATGCCGATATCGGTGAGCTGGTAGTCGGCGGCGCCGATGGAGACGAGGCCGGCGCGCGCCCTTGCGGTTGCCTCGGCCGGGGGATCGCGGAGGTCGGGGTCGGTTCCGCAATATTTGGCGAGGAAGGCGGCGACGAGCGCCTTGTGCTGGCCCTGGGCGAGGATGGTGTTGACGGGTTCGCGGAGACTTCCGGAGCCCCCGTTCGTATTGCTGTTGTGGAAGTTGGTAAGGCAGGCGGAAACGAGCCTGGTCTTTCCTCCGCCCCGGGGCATGACGGTGGGCATGGGCCTGTCGACGGGCTGTCCGGTGCTGGCGCCGAACTCGCGGGTGAGCAGCGAGGTGACGAGAGCCTGGTTCGAGCCCCGGGAGACGATGGTGCTGACAGGCTCCCCGCAGGAGTGGCCGGTCATTCCCGTGTTGTGCTGGGCCATGTGCGCGGCCACGAATGCGAACTCGCCGCGCTTCGCCGTGGTGACGGTGCGCAGCGGTTCGGTAATGGCGTGGGTGCGGCGGTCGCCGTCATGGGTGACGGGGATGATGAAGGGGTGGGCGGCGTCCAGGACGTAGCGTTTCACGCCTCTGGCGATGCGGGCCAGGGTCTTGTGGGCAAGCGGGCGTCGGACGCCGGCTTTGCGGGCCTGTTTGCGGGAGAGGAAGATGGAGTGGACGGGGACGGTCCAGTCCATGCAGTCGGCTGCGACGCGGAAGGGCCGGCGGCCGGGGCCGTGGGTCGGTTCCGGCCAGATGATGGGGAGGCCGTCACGGCGCGCAACGAGGAAGAAGCGGGTTCGGAAGGTCGGAGCGCCGTAGTCGCAGCCGCGAAGGTTGCGCCACTCGAAGGTGTAGCCGGCGTCGGAGAGGGCGGCGAGCCAGGAACGGAAGGTTTCGCCGGCGCGGGACTTGTCGGGGCGGCCGTCGGGGAGGAGCGGGCCCCATCCCATGAACTCCTGGACGTTCTCGAGCATGATGATGCGGGGGCGCGCGAGGCGGGCCCAGTGGATGACGACCCAGGCGAGGTCGCGGCTGCGCTGGTGTTCGGGCCGGATGGGGGCGGAGCCCTTGGCGACGCTGAAATGGGTGCAGTCGGGACTGAACCAGGCAAGTAGTATCGGGCCCAGGCTCGCGATTGCGGCGGGATCGACGGCCCATATGTCCTGGAGATAGTGGACGGTGGCGGGGTGGTTGATGCGGTGCATGGCGATGGCTTCGGCATCGTGGTTGGCGGCGAAATCGACCGGGCGGCCGAGCGCCTTCTCGATACCGAGCGACGTGCCTCCGCCGCAGGCGAAGTTGTCGACGGTGAGCATGGGAGACTCTCCGGTGGATCAGATCAGGCCGGCTGCGGCGAAGCTGAGATGGCCGGAGCCGGTGATGATGATGTGGTCGAGCAGCTTGATGCCGAGGCAGGCCGCGCCGGTCTTGATCTCGTTGGTGAGGGCGACGTCGTCGCGGGAGGGCTCTGCGACCTGGCTCGGGTGGTTGTGGACGAGCACGAGGGCCGTGGCGTTGAGTTCCAGGGAGCGCATGACGATGTCGCGGGGATGCGCCCGGACATTGTTGACGGTGCCCGTGCGGTGAAGCTCGAAGGCGATCGGCCGGTTGCGGATGTCGAGATAGAGGATGTGCAGTTCCTCGTGCGGCTTGTGCGCGATGAGGGACCGGCAGTGCTCGATCACGGCCTTGTAGTCGTTGAGCATCGGGTTGACGGTGTCGGGAAGGCGCGCGGCCGAATGCCGGATGGCGAGGGATTCGGCAGCCTTGATGGCGACGATGGCGTCATTGTCGATGCCGGGGATGGAGCGGAGCCGCCCGGGGCTGGCGGCGAGGATGCGCGACGGGTCGCGGAAGACGGCCAGAAGGGTGTCGGCCAGCGCCTCGGCCTCGTCGAGCGGCCGCGAGCCCGAAAGGAGGAGGGTGACGAGCTCGCGTTCGTCCAGGATGTCGGGCTGCTCGCCTATGAGCCTGAGCGCGGGAGATGTGAGCTTGGCGGACGGTGTCGCGCCCGGGTCGGTGTGCGGGGACGGAGCGAAGAGGGGCAGGACCGGCTTGCGCGGTGCGGTGCAGTCGTCGAGCGGGGGCATGGGCAGGGTCCGGTAGCGTCGGGGGTTGATGGTGGACCGGAGCGGTCGGGTCCGGCCTGAAAACAGCTTTCCTCGGCTTCCTGGAAGATCGGAAATGGCTGGCGGAGAGGTCAGAGGTTGAGGCGCATGGCGAAGCCGGCGCGGCAATGCTGCAGGCGCTGGCCGAAGGCGTTGGCGGTGGCATGCCTGGCGGATGCGAGGGTCTCGTCGCAGCCGTTCCTGGGGAGGATGTGAACGACCGGCCTGCCATGGCGGGGATCGACGTCGATCTGGATGGAGGTCCCGGACTCGCAGGGATTGTCCGCATGTGCGGGGAGGTGGATGCGCACGAAGGGGCCGTATCTGATCGTGTCGTAGGGGTGTTTCTGGACGGAGGCGAAGCAGTAGAGGCCGGCCTTCTCCAGTTTGCGGATGACGCGGGCCGCGGCGACGATCTGCTCCTTCATGCGCCTGGACCCGCGTCGGGTGCCGGCACGGGCTTGGCATCGGATGGAATGTCGAGCTGCATCTGGCCGCGCTCGGTCAGGAGGTGCGGCACCTCGATGCGGTCGGCCGATGCTCCGGGGTCGGTACTGTGTCCGTTGCAGGCGGCGGTGATGAAGATCGGGCCTTCGTAGTCGAGGCGCTTCCAGCCGTCGTCGAAGTTCGCGGTTTCGATGGCGCTGTTGAGGGCGGTTTCGATGTCCTCGCCGTCCGGGACCTCGATCTGCACGACATTGGACATGTAGGTGGCGAAGCAGCACTGGACGGAGAGGGTCCTGGGCATCAGGCCGCCTCCCTGGGCTCGGGATCGGCGAGGGAGACCCGGACCCTGGCGCCCTCGATCGAAATCGTGACGGTGCGCTTGTCGGGTGCGAGCCAGAGGAGGTAGCGGGCCGCTTCGTGGTGGATCGCGTCGATGGTGGCCTGGTCTTCGGAGCAGAGCAGCCTGGTCGCGATCCGGTTGGCGGTGAGCTCGAAGTCCTCGCGCTGGGTGTCCCATGAGTTGGCTTCGGCGTCGTCGGAATAGCAGAAGAAGGCGTTGCAGAGGAGCTGGACGAGCTCGGACGGTTGAATGTCGCTGGAGGCGGTGACCAGCGGCGCGAGTTCGTCGATGTAGGCGTCCTCGTCGTCCGGGAATGCGACGTCCGCGTCGATGGCGAGAAAGGAGCGGGCTCCGTCCGGGGCTTCGATGGTGAGGTGCATGGTGATGGCATCGGGGCGCACCGCGGCGGCGGCCTTGTCCTGGGGGTAGTCGTCGAGCGACCAGGTTTGACCGGCGGCGGTCAGTTCGATGTCGACGCTTACGAGGCGCGGGATGGCGTCGTACCATTCGTAGCCGGCCAGGCGAGAGTCGGGCGCGAAGAGGCGATGCCCGATTTCGGCTCTGCAGGCGGCCCGCCAGAACGCCTGGGCGAGAGGCGTTTCGTCGGCGAAGGAGACGAGGAGGGGCGCGGTGTCGAGCGGACCGCTGCTGGTATGTTCGGCGTCGCCATACTGGTCGGCGACATCGGGGCGCCAGGGGTGCAGCCGCGGCGGGTGTGGCGCGATGTCGATGCCGGCTTTCCGGGCGGCGGACCACGTCTTGTAGGTCGGGCGGGGATCGGGATCGGCGGCCATGGCGCGGTAGATGGCGTGCCTGCAGGCCTCTTCCATGCGCGGCACGAACGGCGTCGCGACGAGTTCCTTGCGGGCCGGGAGGACGAGTTCCAGCTCGGGGCAGTTCTCGATGTCGATGCGGACCGACCAGTCCGGGCCGCCGATGGAGGTTTCATGCGGCAGGCCGGTCTGGATTGTGTGGCCGTGGAAGTTGATGGAGGGCTCGCGGCAGGGGCGGCGGCCGTCCGTGAGGATGCCGATCCGTATGCCCTCCCAGGATTCCTCATGGATGGCGTCGTGGAGGAAGTCCTGGCGGGGAAGAGATTCACCGGGAGGCGGTGAATCGGGGAGTCCGGAGAGGGTGATCGGGAGGGGGTAGTAGCGGCAGGCGTCGGCGATGGCGTTGCGGATGTCCATGACGTGATCGACGATCAGGAACGCGATCGACGTGCCGTGGGGCCACGGGGCCTGCCCGCAGCGGGAGACGGGGGCGGGCGCTTTGCCGGTGAAGTGCTCGGTGTCGAGCTGGACGCGCCAGCCGTCATGGGCCCGGCCGTTGAGGGACTGCGGGCGTGAGGTGATGGTGCAGCCGATGCGCGCGAGGCTGAGGAAGCCCATGCCGGCGGCGTCTTCGCGTTCGACGACGTCGCGGCTCCAACCGTTCTGCCCGTAGGAAAGCAGGACCGAGGGGTCCGCGATGCCGGCGCCGTCGTCGCAGATGGTGATGCGGTGCGATTGTTCGGCGGTGGGGATCGGGCGTTCGACCTTGATATCGACCCTGGTGGCGCCGGCGCGGCGGGCGTTCTGAAGGGTCTCGGCGGCGATGTCCTCGATGCTGGCCGAGAACATCCTCGGCACGCGGTCGAGCGTGGACTCGTCGATGCGCGCCCGGATCGAGCGCGGGAAGGCGGATGCGTTCATTGGCGGGTTCCTGGTGCAGGCGCAGAAAAGAAAAGCCCCGCCAGAGCGGGTCTGGCGGGGCGTCGGGAGGAAGGTGGCCGAACGGTCAGGAGACGTTGCGGAGGAACTCCGGAACTTCCGGCGCCGGCGCGGCCTCGGTGTCGTCGTTGGCGGGCTCGGGCATATCGGTCGCTTCGGAGGCGGTGGAGGCCTCGGAAGCGTCGTCACTGTCCTGCTGCCCGGCCGGCGGATCGACCAGGTTGTTGAAGGCCGCGAAGCCGGGCGGCGCCCAGGCAAGTGCAGCCGCGTGCCCGGCGGGCGTTACGCCGAGCGGGACCTCGCCGGCGGCGAAGGCCCTCTCCATGGCGGACGCCAGTTCGGTCTTCTTCTGCTTCGAGTGCGAGACGACCCAGTCGGCGCCGAGCGTCTCCCCGGCGATGTCGAGAAGCTGGCTCTTGTTGACCCGCGACCAGAACATGTCGGCGGTCGGGTGGATCTGCGAAGCGAAGTCGATATCGAGCCGGGCGACGGTCGATTCGAACTCCGGCAGGGCAGCGTGCTCGAAGGCGAGCTGACCCTTCAGCGTGCGGGCGACGGCAGCGGCGAACAGCTTCTGCTTGTCGTCCATGGACAGCGCGCGGAAGGCCTCGAAGCATCCGGGATCGGAGGGGTCCTCCAGCCAGTCGAAAGGCAGGTCCGAGAGGTCGTCGAGTTCGCTCTCGTTCGGGTTCCAGGCATCGAAATCGCGGTCGTTGACGCGGATGACCGGGCGGGTCTGGGTTCGGGAGAAGGAGATGTCGAGACTGGTGGGCTGGTAGTTGTAGCCCTCCGTGAAGACGGCGCGCACCATCTGGAACGCCAGAAGGTCGAAGGCCGCATCGAAGTCCTTCTGCAGGTGCGCTTTGACGATCGTGGTCCGGATGGCCCGCATGTCGTCGGCGAGGCCGATGCCGATGCCCGCGGCCTTGCGCGCGGCGGCGTGGGGGTCCGGGCTGCGGTCGGCGGGAGCGCGGTAGCGGTCCGGGTCCTGAACCGGTGGCTCGGCGGTGGACGACGTGTCCTCCTCGGGTTTCTCGGGCATGTCGTCCGGGTGGATGAGGCCGGTGAGGATCCTCAGCGACCCGTCGCGGTCGATCGTGACGATGCAGCCGGCGGTCGCCCTGTCCTCGTCGGTGTAGGCCGCACGCGACGCAACCTCGCCATCGATGCGGGCGATCTCGCTGTGGGCGGCGGCGTGTTCCTGGCCGAGCTCCTCGGTCCAGTCCTCTTCGGCCGTGTCCTCGATCCGGGCGATGCGCTCGCGGTGAGCGTCGATCGCCTTCTGCTCGTCTTCGGTCGGCTCGCCCGGGACGGGATAGACGCGGCCCAACTGGGCGGTGGTTCCCCACTCGACCTCGACCATCGGGACGGCCCATTTCCAGTCGCCGGAGATCTTCTCCGCCTCATCGGTGAGCTTGGCCATGGCCAGCTCGTTCAGGAGGTCGGGATTGTCGAGCCAGGTGGTGGCGCGGGTGGAGAACAGGTCGCGCAGGAAGGTGCCGCCAGCGGCCTTGTAGGCGTTGATGCCGACGAACTGCGCGATGGCGGCCCCGGAGGGCACGCGCTCGGAGGTCAGCATTCGCGAGACCTGGTAGGCGTTGGGCCGGTAGGACAGGCCGGAGAGCTGCTCCCAGACCGCCATCTGCCGGGCATGGTCCGTGGTCAGGCTGAACGCCTGGAGCGTGTCCATGTCGATGCGGTTGTCGCGGAACGCCTGGATGATCTCGGGGGCGGCGTTGCCCAGGCGCATGCGCTGCTTGACCAGGCGCTGCGAGACGCCGAACCGGGTGGTGACCTCGGCGACGCTGGCGCCGGCGTCCAGAAGCCGGGAGAAGGCCGAGACCTGGTCTGCCGGGTGCATGGCCAGGCGGACGACGTTCTCGGCGAGCGAGATCTCCTCGGCCGGGGTGTCGGCCGTGGTGACGATGCAGGGGATGGGGTGGTCGGCCGGATACTCGCCTTCGGAGGCGAGCTCCTGGAGCACGGTCAGCCGGCGTCCGCCGCCAAGGACGGCGAAGCGGGGATTGCCGTTGTCGTCGGGATCGGCTTCGCGGACGACCAGGTTCTCGAGGAGGCCATGGTTGAAGACCGAGGCCTTCAGCTCGGCCTGGGCGTTCTTGCCCGGAGGCGTCGCGCGGACGTTCTCCGGGGCCAGGAAGAGATGGGAAAGGGGAACGGTCTGGATGACCGCGACGGAAGCGGGTGTCGCCATTGAGCACTGCCTTGTCGTTTGTAGGAAGAAGCAAGCGCCCCGGCCGGGTATGACCGACCGTCTGAACGCTTGCCGGAAAAGGAGCTTTGCTCCTACTCGCGAGTAGGCCTGGATGGCGTGTCTGGGCCGCGGGGTCGGGGTCTCTGCAGGGAGGGGGAGTCGACGGCAGGCTGGGTGATGAACCAGGCGTGAAGAGCCGGGAGACCGTACATGGGAGGCCCCCGGTGACGGGAGCTTTCCTGCACTCGCATGCGCGCCGGAATGCTGGGCGTTGGTGAGATTTTCGGAGGTCGGGAGGAGAGGGGGTCGTGAAGGCCGGTCCGGAGGCGATCAGGCCAGCGCGCGGTCGAAGAACTGGTCGCTGTCGACAAGATGGAGAGGAAGAGGCCTCGGTGGCTTCGCGAGGGCGAGGAGACAGTGCAATTGATCTCGAACGGGCAGGGCCGGGAAGGGAAGTGGCTTCCAGTCGTGGATGTCAACGGCGGAGCAAAAATGTACCGGTGCGGCGGCGTAAAATTGCACCAGGGTCTCGGCGGTAGCTTGTCCCCATAGTCCATGGGAGGGCCCCGCGCGCGGGGCGGCGCGCCCTCCACGTGGCTGGCGTCGGCCCGC